>DATFGG010000146.1:0-21293 GCA_035249665.1 Actinomycetota bacterium
GTACACCGGCGACATCGTCGCGGTGGTCGGGCTGAAGCACTCGACGACGGGCGACACGATCTGCGATCCCGAGCACCCGGTCGTGCTGGAGTCGATCAGCTTCCCCACCCCCGTGATCTCGGTCGCCGTCGAGCCGAAGACGAAGGCGGACCAGGACAAGCTCGGGACCGGGCTCGCCAAGCTGGCCGACGAGGACCCCACGTTCGTCGTGAAGTTCGACGAGGAGACCGGCCAGACCGTGATCTCGGGGATGGGCGAGCTCCACCTCGACATCATCGTGGACCGCCTGAAGCGGGAGTTCTCCGTCGACGCGAACGTCGGAAAGCCGCAGGTCGCCTACCGCGAGACGATCCGCCGCGAGGTCCACAAGGTCGAGACCCGCTTCGTCCGACAGACGGGTGGGCGCGGACAGTTCGCGCACGTCGTGATCGACCTAGAGCCGACCGGCGCCGGTGGGGGCTACGAGTTCCTGAACAAGATCGTCGGCGGCAAGATCCCCCGCGAGTACATCCCCGCCGTCGACCAGGGGATCCAGGAGGCCCTCGACAACGGCGTGCTGGCCGGCTACCCGATGGTCGACGTCCGAGCGACCCTGATGGACGGCACCTACCACGAGGTCGACTCGAGCGAGATGGCGTTCAAGATCGCCGGCTCGATGGCGCTGAAGGAGGCGGCTCGCAAGGCCGACCCCGCGCTGCTCGAGCCGGTCATGGAATTCGAGGTGACGACCCCGGAGGAGTTCATGGGCGAGGTCATGGGCGACGTGACGGCGCGGCGCGGCCGGATCGAGCGCATCGACGACGCGGCGGGGCAGAAGGTGATCAGGGTGCTGGTGCCGCTCGCCGAGCTGTTCGGCTACGCCACCGACCTGCGTTCCCGCACCCAGGGTCGCGCCGCGCACAGCCCGATGCAGCTCCACGCGTACGCAGAAGTGCCGGTGCAGGTGTCCAAGGAGATCGTCGCCCGGGTCTCGGGCGAGTAGGGGCGGAAGAGCAGGAAGAGGAGAGCCAAGTCATGGGCAAGAAGAAGTTCGAGCGCACGAAGCCGCACGTGAACATCGGCACGATGGGTCACATCGACCACGGCAAGACCACGCTCACGGCCGCCATCACCAAGCGGCAGGCCGAGAAGGGGATGGCCGAGTTCACACCGTTCGACGAGATCGACAAGGCACCCGAGGAGCGCGAGCGCGGGATCACGATCGCGATCGCCCACGTCGAGTACGAGACCGACAATCGCCACTACGCGCATGTCGACATGCCGGGACACGCCGACTACGTGAAGAACATGATCACGGGCGCCGCGCAGGTGGACGGCGCGATCCTCGTGGTCTCGGCGGCCGACGGCCCCATGCCACAGACCCGTGAGCACGTGCTGCTCGCCCGCCAGGTCGGCGTCCCGTCGATCGTGGTCGCGCTGAACAAGTGCGACATGGTCGACGACTCCGAGCTGCTCGACCTCGTCGAGCTCGAGGTCCGCGAGCTCCTGTCCTCCTACGAGTATCCCGGCGACGACATCCCGGTGGTCCAGATCTCCGCCCTGAAGGCGCTCGAGGGTGACGAGACGTGGATGGCCAAGGTCGACGAGCTCCTCGTCGCATGCGACACGTACATCCCCGAGCCAGTCCGGGACACGGACAAGCCGTTCCTGATGCCGATCGAGGACGTGTTCTCGATCACCGGGCGTGGGACGGTCGTGACCGGGCGTGTCGAGCAGGGCGTCCTGAAGAAGATGGGCGAAGTTGAGATCGTCGGACTGCGGGACACGCAGAAGACGACCGCGACGGACCTGGAGATGTTCCGCAAGCTCCTCGATGAGATCACGGCCGGCGACAACGTCGGCGTGCTGCTCCGGGGCATCGACAAGGACCAGGTGGAGCGCGGTCAGGTCCTGGCGAAGCCGGGATCGATCACGCCCCACACCGAGTTCATGTCGAACGTGTACATCCTGTCCAAAGAGGAGGGCGGCCGGCACACGCCGTTCTTCGACGGCTACAAGCCGCAGTTCTACTTCCGGACCACCGACGTCACCGGCGTGGCACATCTGCCCGACGGGGTGGAGATGGTGATGCCGGGCGACAACGTGGAGATGCGCGTCGAGCTCGACAAGCCGATCGCGATGGAGGAGGGTCTCCGGTTCGCGATCCGCGAAGGCGGCCGCACCGTCGGGGCCGGCCGGGTCACCAAGGTCCAGAAGTAGAGCCGAGAAGCACGAAGAGACGAGGAAGGCGAGGGACGACGTGGCGGGACCGAAGATCCGGATCAAGCTCCGGGCATACGACCACCGGATGCTCGACGTCGCCGCCCGTGACATCGTCGAGCACGTGACGCGGACCGGCGCCAAGGTGGTCGGCCCCGTCCCCTTGCCTACCGAGCGTTCGATCTACACGGTCATCCGTTCGCCTCACAAGTACAAGGACTCGCGCGAGCACTTCCAGATGCTCACCCACAAGCGGTTGATCGACATCGTGGACGCGACGTCCAAGACGGTCCAGGAGCTCCAGCGCCTGAACCTGTCGGCCGGCGTCGACATCGAGATCAAGTTGTAGGAGCGATGGCGGAGACGAAAGGGATCTTGGGCACGAAGCTGGGGATGACCCAGATCTTCGACGACACCCGCGCCGTGCCGGTCACGGTGATCAAGGCGGGTCCGTCGGTCGTGTCCCAGGTCAAGACGAAGGAGACCGACGGCTATGACGCCGTCCAGCTCTCCTTCGGGGCCGTCCGGCCGCGCGACCTCACGAGGCCGATGAAGGGACACTTCGAATCACACGACGCCACGCCCGGTCGCCACGTCGTCGAGCTGCGGACGGACGATGCGGGCAGCTACGAGCCGGGCCAGGAGATCACGGTCGACGTGTTCAGCCCCGGCGACCGGGTGGACGTGGTCGGCGTCTCGAAGGGTCACGGCACGACGGGCGTGATGAAGCGGCACGGGTTCCACGGTCTCCGGGCCAGCCACGGCACGAAGCGCAAGCATCGTGCCCCCGGCGCGATCGGTGCCTGCGCGACGCCGAGCCGGGTCTTCAAGGACATGCCGATGGCCGGCCAGCATGGCAGCGTCCGCGTCACGGTGTTGAACCTCGAGGTCGTCCAGGCCGACGTCGAGCGCGGACTCCTGCTCGTCAAAGGGGCGGTTCCCGGGCCGAACGGTGGCCTGCTGATGGCGCGTAGCGCCGTCAAGTCGTCCGCCGACCAGTCGTCCCCCCGCCGGACCCCGGCGGAAAGGAAGGCGTGATGGCCTCGATCGAGAAGCGTGACGCCGCAGGGAAGAAGGCCGGCTCCGTGGAGCTGCCGGCCGAGATCTTCGAGTCGAAGGTGAGCGTGCCCCTGATGCACCAGGTGGTCGTGGCCGGCCTCGCCGGGATCCGCGCGGGGACGCACTCGACCAAGACGCGCGCCCAGGTCCGCGGCGGCGGCAGGAAGCCCTGGCGCCAGAAGGGCACGGGCCGTGCGCGCCATGGATCGATCCGGTCTCCGCAGTGGGTCGGCGGCGGCGTGGCGCACGGGCCCACGCCCCGGGACCACTCGCAGAAGATCAACAAGAAGATGCGACGCGGAGCGCTCCGTTCCGCGCTGACGGACGCACTGCAGAGCGGGAAGCTCGCCGTGGTCGACGACCTGGACTGGAGCGAGCCGAAGACGAAGCAGGCGGTGGGTGTGCTCACGTCGCTCGAGCTCGCCGGCCGGATCCTCCTCGTCCTGCCCCAGCCCACGGAGTCCGGGAACGTCGAGAAGTCGTTCCGCAACCTGCCCAACGTGAAGATCGCCTATAGCGGGGGCCTGGGTACCTACGACGTCCTCCTGGCCGATCGGGTGCTGTTCACGGATGCCGCGATCGACCGTCTGACCGGCCCGGCAGGATCTCCGACCGGTGCCTCGGAAGGGTCCGCCAGGGAGGTGGCGGGATGAACAAATCACCTCGCGACGTGATCGTTCGCCCCATCGTCTCCGAGAAGTCCTACGCGGGGATCGAGCACAACACCTACACCTTCCTGGTGGATCCTCGTGCGAACAAGACCGAGATCAAGGAGGCGGTCCAGACCATCTGGGACGTTCGGGTCCTCTCCGTCAACACGCTGAAGCGTCGTGGCAAGGTGAAGCGTCGCGGGTATACGCGCGGACGGCGCCCCGACGAGAAGCGCGCCGTCGTCACGCTCGCACAGGGCGACAGCATCGAGATCTTCGAGGGTGGGGGGTCGTAGCCGTGGCCGTTCGGAAGTACAAGCCGACGACGCCGGGCCGGCGTGGGGGCAGCGTCTCGTCGTTCGATGAGATCACGCGGTCCACGCCAGAGAAGTCGCTGGTGACCAAGGGGCGGAAGAAGGCGGGACGCAACGTCCACGGCCGGATCACCACCCGGCATCAGGGCGGGGGCACGAAGCGGCGCTACCGTCTCATCGACTTCAAGCGCAACAAGGACGGGATCCCGGCCAAGGTCGCCACGATCGAGTACGACCCGAACCGGAGCTCGCGGATCGCCCTGCTGCACTACGCCGACGGCGAGAAGCGGTACATCCTCGCGCCCGACGGCGTCCGCGTGGGCGACCAGCTGATGTCCGGCGAGGGCGCGGAGATCCGCCCCGGGAACGCCCTGCCGCTGCGGAACATCCCCGTGGGCACGGTGGTGCACGCGGTCGAGCTGAAGCCTGGGGCCGGAGCCCGGATGGCGCGGTCGGCGGGAACGAGCGTCCAGCTGATGGCGAAGGAGGGGAAGCTGGCCACGCTGCGGCTTCCCTCAGGCGAGATGCGGACGGTCCCGTCGATCTGCAAGGGCACCGTCGGAGTGGTCGGGAACGCCGAGCACGAGCTGATCGCGATCGGCAAGGCGGGGCGCAATCGCTGGAAAGGAAAGCGGCCTTCGGTACGAGGCGTCGCCATGAACCCGGTGGACCATCCGCTCGGCGGCGGCGAGGGGAAGGCCTCCGGTGGACGCCATCCGACGTCGCCGTGGGGCAAGAAGGAAGGCCGCACGCGGAAGAAGAAGAAGGCGTCGAACGCGCAGATCATCCGGCGTCGCGGGAAGGGGCGTGGCTGATGGCGAGGTCCGTGAAGAAGGGGCCGTTCGTGGACGAGCACCTCATGGTCAAGATCGCGGGGATGAACGAGCGGAGCGAGAAGAAGGTCGTCAAGACCTGGTCGCGTCGTTCCACGATCGTCCCGGACATGATCGGACACACGATCGCGGTCCACGACGGTCGCAAGCACGTCCCCGTGTTCATCTCGGAGTCGATGGTCGGCCACAAGCTCGGCGAGTTCGCTCCGACGCGCACCTTCCGAACGCACTCCAGGGATGAGCGAAGGACGGGTCTCCGATAGATGGAAGCGAAAGCGACGGTCAAGTACGTTCGCACGTCGCCGCGCAAGATGCGGCGGACAGTGGATCTCATCCGCGGACAGCACGTGGGTGAGGCGAAGCGCATCCTTCGGCTGTCGACGCTGGGGGCGTCGCGTGACGTGGAGAAGCTGCTCGATTCCGCGGTCGCCAACGCCGAGCAGCGGCCGGGCGTGATCGCGGAGAACCTGTTGGTATCGAAGGCATGGGTGGATGAGGGGCCGACGCTCCGCCGGTTCCGTCCCCGGGCCTACGGCCGGGCCACCCGGGTCCGGAAGCGCACCTCGCATGTCACGGTCGTGGTGGAGACGATGGGAGACGAAGAGTAGTGGGACAGAAGGTCCACCCATACGGGTTCCGGCTGGGGGTCATCTACCCCTGGAAATCGAACTGGTACGCGAACCGGCGCGACTACATCGAGGCGCTGCACGAGGACGTGTGGATCCGCAAGCACATCCGCTCGCGGCTCTCTCGGGCCGGGATCTCCTCGATCGATATCGAACGCAAGGGCGATCAGATCTGGGTCTACATCCGGACGGCTCGCCCGGGCATCGTCATCGGCCGCAAGGGCGCCGAGGTGGACCGCCTGCGCAAGGACGTCGAGCGCTACACGAAGAAGCGGGTCGACGTGAAGGTGGAGGACATGAACCAGGCCTCCAGCGAGGTGCGGCCCGACACGGACGCCGCCCTCCTCGCGCAGGGTGTCGCCGAGCAGCTCGCCGGGCGCGTGGCGTTCCGGAGGGCGATGCGCCGCGCCGTCCAGACCGCGATGCGCGCCGGTGCCCTCGGCGTGCGCGTCGCGTGCGCGGGGCGCCTCGGGGGGACCGACATGGGCCGCAAGGAGTGGTACCGCGAGGGCCGGGTGCCGTTGCACACGCTCCGGGCGAAGGTGGACTTCGGGACGGCGGCCGCGAAGACGACGTTCGGTGCGATCGGCGTGAAGGTCTGGGTCTACCACGGCGACGAGGTGCCCCACCGCGAGCAGGAGAGCGAGCGGGCTCTGGCGCGGGCTCACGCCCGTGCCGAGCGGGGAGAGCGGGGGGCGAAGCCGGCTGCCGCCACTCGCGGCAAGGCGCCGGCCACGGCCGAGCCCGTTGCGGCGGCACCCGATGGCGTAGCTCCCGACGCCGCATCCGTCGAGGAACCGTCCCCGACGCCGCCCGGGTCCGGTCCGGAACCGGCCTCGGTGACCCCGGAGGCGACGGCCGGTGCCGAGCCGTCCGCTCCATCGGAGGCCGCACCGGAGGCCGAGGCGCCCGTCGAAGCGCCCGAGACGCAGGAGGGTGGTGAGGGCTGATGCTCGCTCCCAAGCGGATCAAGCACCGCAAGCAGCACCGTGGGCGGATGCGCGGCCTCGCCAAGGGCCACACCGACATCCAGTCGGGCGATTACGCGATCGTCGCGATGGAGCCGGGCTGGATCACGAACCGCCAGATCGAGGCCGCCCGGGTCGCGATCACCAGGCACATCCGTCGAGGCGGCAAGGTCTGGATCACGATCTTCCCCGACAAGCCCGTCACGAAGAAGCCCGCGGAGACGCGGATGGGCTCCGGCAAGGGGAATCCCGAAGGCTGGGTCGCCGTGGTCAAGCCGGGTCGCGTGATGTTCGAGCTGGCCGGCGTGAACGAGGCGCTCGCCCGGGAAGCGATGGGTCGGGCCCAGCACAAGCTGCCGATCCGGACCAAGTTCATCACGAGGGTGGGGGAGTAGCGATGGCCAGCAAGACCGCCGAGCTGCGCGAGCTGACGGATGCGCAGCTCCTCGAGCGGGCGGAGTCCGCGAAGGAGGAGCTCTTCAACCTGCGCTTCCAGCTCGCCACGGGTCAGCTGGACGACTCGTCGTCGATCAAGAAGGTCCGCCACGAGATCGCGCGGATCGCCACGGTGATGCGCCAGCGCGACATCGAGACGGCCGCCATGGATGCCGAGGCCGGAGCGGCGGGAACCGAGGCCGGAACGGAGAGCGAGCGGTGAGCGAGGGGCAGCAGATGACGCAGGAGCGTGGGCGCCGGAAGGTCCGAACGGGGGTCGTGGTCTCGGACGGCATGGACAAGACCGTCGTCGTCCGGATCGATCGCTCGTTCCGGCATCCGCTGTACGACAAGACCGTGCGGCGCTCCAAGAAGCTCGCGGCCCACGACGAGTCCAACGAGGCGCACGTCGGCGACCGCGTCCGGGTCGTGGAGACGCGACCGCTTTCCAAGTCGAAGCGCTGGCGGCTCGTGGAGATCGTGGAGAAGGCCAAGTGATCCAGCAGGAGACCCGTTGCCGTGTCGCGGACAACACCGGAGCCAAGGAGCTCCTGGTGATCCGTGTGCTCGGCGGGTCGGCTCGCCGGTACGCGAGCATCGGCGACACCGTCGTCGGCACGATCAAGGATGCTTTGCCCGGAGGCGGGGTCAAGAAAGGGGAGGTCGTCAAGGCCGTCGTCGTTCGGACCTCCAAGGAACGGCGCCGTCCCGACGGCTCCTACATCCGGTTCGACGACAACGCCGTGGTGCTCCTCACGCCGGACTCGCGCAACCCCCGAGGAACTCGCATCTTCGGGCCCGTGGCCCGGGAGCTGCGCGATCGCCGCTACATGAAGATCGTGTCCCTTGCGCCGGAGGTGTTGTGAGGGTGGTGTTCTGAGGCATGCCGGGAGTCGACATCAAGAAGGACGACACCGTCCGGGTGATCTCGGGCAAGGATCGCGGCCGGGAAGGCCGCGTCGTGCGCGTGCTGCCTCGGGAGGGCCGCGTGATGGTGGACGGGGTCGCCCTCGCCAAGAAGCACCAGCGCTCGTCGGGACGCCGCGCGCGCGGCAGCTCGCAGCAGTTGCAGCAGGGCGGGATCATCGACGCCGAGATGTTCGTCAACATCTCCAACGTCCAGGTGGTCTGTACGGCCTGCGGCGAGGCGACCCGCATCGGTCATCGGGTCGAGGGGGATCGGAAGGTCCGGTTCTGCCGGAGGTGCGAGACGGAGCTGCCATGAGCGCCAAGACCGCCACGGAGGATACGTACACGCCCCGGCTCCGGGCACGGTACCGGGAGGAGCTGGTCCCGGCGCTCCGGGAGCAGCTCGGGCTGGCGAATACGATGCAGGTTCCGCGGCTGGAGAAGGTCGTGGTGAACATGGGCGTGGGCGAAGCCGTGAAGGACGGCCGCCTGCTCGATGCAGCCCTGGAGGATCTCGCCACGATCACGGGGCAGAAGGCGGTCGTGACGAAGGCGCGGAAGTCGATCGCCGGCTTCAAGCTCCGTGAGGGGATGGCGATCGGCGCGAAGGTGACCCTCCGGGGGGCCTACATGTGGGAGTTCGTGGATCGTCTCGTGTCGCTCGCGCTCCCCAGGATCCGTGACTTCCGCGGACTGAGCCCGGCCGCCTTCGACGGCCACGGGAACTACACGCTCGGTGTCACCGAGCAGCTGATCTTCCCGGAGATCGACTATGACAAGGTGGTGAAGGTCACGGGCATGGACATCACGATCGTGACCACCGCCACGACCGACGACGAAGGGCGAGCGCTGCTCGCCGCCCTGGGATTCCCGTTCGCCCAGACGGCGGCGGAGGCGAGCTGAGGCCCCAAGGGAAACGACCGAGGAGACGGCAGAGAGAGATGGCGAAGACCGCACTCATCAACAAGCAGAAGAAGCAGCCCAAGTTCCGCGTGCGCGGCTACACGCGGTGCCAGCGGTGCGGCCGCTCGCGGGCGGTCTACCGCAAGTTCATGCTCTGCCGGATCTGCTTCCGTGAGCTCGCGCACCTCGGGGAGCTGCCGGGGGTGACGAAGGCCTCATGGTGATGACGAAGGCGAGGTTCTCCTCGAACGTGACCGACCCCGTGGCGGACCTCCTGACGAGGATCCGCAACGCGAACCTGGCGTTCAAGGACGAGACGGTGGCACCGGTGTCGAAGCTCGCGGACTCGGTCCTCAAGATCTTGGACGCCGAGGGCTACATCATCGGGTTCTCGCGCGAGGGCGAGGGCGTGCATCAAGCCTTCCGGATCCGGCTGAAGTACGGCGTGCGTCGGCGGCGCGCGATCACCGGGCTCCGGCGGATCTCGAAGCCGGGACGGCGGATCTACCGCGGCCGTGACGAGCTCCCGCGTGTCCAGGGAGGGCTCGGGATCGCGATCATCTCGACCTCGCACGGGGTGATGACGGACAAAGATGCAGCTCGCAAGGGCGTCGGCGGCGAGGTCTTGGCCTACGTCTGGTAGGTGGCTGAGCACAGAGCACAGGTAGGGAAGAGGACGACATGAGCAGGATCGGCAGACAACCGGTGGAGATCCCCGACGGGGTCGAGGTGCGGGTCGACGAGGCCAACCAGGTGACCGTTCGCGGTCCCCGGGGTGAGCTCTCGCAGACCATGCACCCCACGATGCGCATCGTCACGGACGCAGGTGTCGCGCGCGTGGAACGGCCCGACGACGTCGGATTCAGCCGCAGCCTGCACGGGCTCACGAGGTCCCTCCTCGCGAACATGGTCGAAGGCGTCACGAAGGGGTTCGAGAAGCGGCTGCAGATCGTCGGGGTCGGCTATCGCGCCACCCTGAAGGGCAACGACGTGGAGTTGCAGGTGGGCTACTCCCACCCGGTGCTCGTGCCGCAGCCCGACGGCATCGAGTTCGAGGTGCCGGCTCCCACGCAGGTCGTGGTGAGAGGCAACGACAAGCAGCAGGTCGGGGAGGTCGCCGCCACGATCCGCAAGATCCGGAAGCCCGAGCCGTACAAGGGCAAGGGGATCCGTTACGAGAACGAGTACGTCCGCAAGAAGGCCGGCAAGGCAGCGAAGGGGGCGACCGCCTGATGGACGCCAAGACGAGGCGTGTCGCACGTGTTCGCCGTCACTCGCGCGTCCGCAAGAAGGTCGCGGGGACCGCGGAGCGGCCGCGCCTGGCGGTCTATCGCTCGAACCGGCACATCTACGCCCAGCTGATCGACGATCGCGCGGCTACGACGCTGGCCGCCGCGTCCGACACCGAGGTCGAGGTTGGCGCCGACGATGGCGGGCGCGGCAAGACGGATCGCGCCAAGGAGGTCGGCAAGCTCATCGCCGACCGCGCGAAGGGCGCCGGGATCGACCGGGTCGTGTTCGATCGGGGTGGGCGGCGGTACCACGGTCGCGTCGCCGCGGTCGCCGAAGGTGCGCGAGAGGGAGGACTCCAGATCTGATGTCACGACGCTATGACTCGAGGGACCAGGAGAAGAGCCCGTACGAAGAGCGGGTCATCTTCATCAACCGGGTGGCGAAGGTCGTCAAGGGCGGTCGCCGCTTCTCGTTCGCGGCGCTGATCGTGGTCGGCGACGGCGCGGGGCGCGTCGGCGTCGGCTACGGCAAGGCGAAGGAGGTGCCGGCCGCGATCGCCAAGGGGGTCGAGCTGGCGCGGCGCAAGATGTTCGAGGTCCCGATGATGGGCACGACGATCCCGCACGAGATCGTGGGACAGGCCGGTGCGGGTCGGGTGCTGCTCAAGCCCGCCGCGCCGGGGACCGGCGTGATCGCCGGCGGTCCGGTTCGCGCGCTCGTCGAAGCGGCCGGCATCAAGGACATCCTGTCGAAGTCGATGGGCTCGTCGAACCAGATCAACATCGTGAAGGCGGCGATGGCGGGGCTGAAGGCGCTCCGGAAGCCGCACGAGGTCGCCGTGATGCGCGACCGCGAGGATCATCAGGTGGCTCCCAAGCCGATGCTCGAGGCTGTCGCCGCTGCGGAGGCCCACGCTCAGGCAGCCCGGGCCGAGGCACTGACGGAGGTCTACGGTGACAAGGCTTAAGGTGACCCAGACGCGCAGCGTGATCCGCCGGCCCAAGGACCAGAAGGACACGGTCCGGCGGCTGGGGTTGCACAGGATCCGCGACAGCGTGATCAAGGAGGATCGCCCGGACATCCGGGGGATGCTCGTCAAGGTCCGCCACCTCGTGCGCGTGGAGGAGTTGGCGGGAGACGATCCGGGGGATCGGGTGGAGAAGGGGAAGAAGTAGATGAAGCTGCATCACCTCCGCCCGGCGAAGGGCGCGAAGAAGGAACGGACCCGCGTGGGTCGCGGCCGCGCGGGTGCCCGCGGGAAGACCGCCGGGCGCGGGACCAAGGGCACGGGTGCCCGCGGCACGATCCGCGCCGGCTTCGAGGGTGGGCAGATGCCGTTGATCCGGCGCGTGCCCAAGCTCAAGGGCTTCAAGAACCCGAACCGGATCGAGTACGCACCGGTGAACGTCGAGGTGCTGGGCCGGTACTTCGACGGTGACGTCACCCCGGATGCGCTCTACCGGCACGGACTCGCTCGCAAGGGGGCGAAGATCAAGGTCCTCGCCCGCGGCGAGCTGGACAAGAAGCTGACCGTCCAGGCACACGCGTTCTCGAAAGCGGCGAAGGAGAAGATCGAGGCGGCCGGAGGGACCGCCGAAGTCCTCAGCTGAGCTACCCTAGGTCACCGTGCTGAAAGCGTTCCTCAACGCGTTCCGGGTGCCGGACCTCCGCGCGAAGATCCTCTTCACGCTGTTCGTCATCGCGGTCTTCCGTCTGGGCTCCTACGTGCCGGTCCCCGTCGTCGACATCGGCATCCTGCAGAGCCAGGCGGACGCGGGCGGGTTCCTGAACGTCATCAACCTGTTCTCGGGCGGTGCGCTGACCCGCTTGTCGATCTTCTCGCTGGGCATCATGCCCTACATCACCAGCTCGATCATCATGCAGCTGATGACGGTCGTGATCCCCAAGCTCCAGCAGTGGCAGGAGCAGGGCGAGACCGGCACCAAGAAGATCAACCAGTGGACCCGGTACGTGACGGTCGTGCTCGCCCTGCTGCAGTCCACTGGCCTGGTGTTCCTGTTCCACAATCCGGACGCGTCCGGGTTCGCCGACGTGTTCCCGCAGGACACGTTCACCGGCGCCAACGTGGCCTTCATCGTGCTGATCATGACCGCGGGGACCGCCTTCATCATGTGGCTGGGCGAGCTGATCACGCAGCGGGGCGTCGGCAACGGCATGTCGATCCTGATCTTCACCAGCGTGATCTCCACGCTGCCCGCCGAGGGGAACGCGATCCTGCAACAGGGTGGAACGGGGAAGTTCATCGCGATCCTGCTGATCGGTCTCGGCATCGTCGTGGCCGTGATCTACGTGGATCAGGGGCAACGCCGCGTGCCCGTCCAGTACGCGAAGCGGGTGGTGGGCCGGAAGATGACCTCTGGGGGCAGCACGTATCTCCCGCTGAAGGTGAACCAGGCCGGCGTGATCCCCATCATCTTCGCCACGTCGGTCCTGTACTTCCCCGCGCTGCTGAGCAGCGTGTACCACGCCGACTGGTTCCAGAACTTCGTGAACAACCACGTTCAGAACCAACGGAGTCCGGTCTACATGTTCCTGTTGGCGATGCTGATCATCTTCTTCTCGTACTTCTACACGGCGATCCAGTTCGACCCGACGCGCACGGCTGACAACCTCCGGAAGAACGGCGGGTTCATCCCCGGCATCCGGCCCGGACCGCCGACGGCCGACTTCCTGAACCGCATCCTGATCCGGATCGGGTTGCCGGGCGCGATCTTCCTCGCCGTGATCGCGCTGATCCCGACGGTCGTGTTCGCATTCTGGAACATCCAGCAGTTCCCGTTCGGCGGCACGTCGATCCTGATCGCCGTGGGTGTCGCCCTCGAGACCATGAAGCAGATCGAATCGCAGCTGCTGATGCGCCACTACGAGGGCTTCCTCGGATAGCCGATGCGGCTCGTGCTGCTCGGCCCCCCGGGCGCGGGGAAGGGGACACAGGGCGTCCTGCTCGCCGAGCGCTACGGCATCCCCCAGATCTCGACCGGCGACATCCTGCGCGACCACGTGCAGCGGGGGACCAAGCTCGGTATCCAGGCACGCTCGTACATGGATCGTGGCGAGTACGTGCCGGACGGTGTGGTCGTCTCGATGGTGATGGACCGCCTGGAGGAATCGGACGCCGACGAGGGATTCATCCTCGACGGCTTCCCGCGGACCATCGCGCAGGCCGAGGCGTTGGAGCGGGCGCTCGAGGGGACGGACGAGCCGCTCACCGCCGTGTTGAAGTTCTCTGTCGGCGGCGAGCTGGCCGTCAGACGGCTGCTCGGTCGCTACACCTGCCCCAACTGCGGACGGACCTATCACATGGAGTTCAAGCCGCCGGCGGAAGACGAGTTGTGCGACATCTGCGGTGCGACGCTCGAACGACGAGCCGATGACGACGAGCTCACGGCCCGACGACGGCTGGCCGTCTACCGGGAGCAGGCGTCGCCTCTCGAGCGGTTCTACGCGGAACGGGACCTCCTGCACCAGATCGACGCCGAGGCGTTGCCAGACGAAGTCGTGGTCCGGACGATGGATGTCTTGGAGGCGCTCCCGTGATCATCCGCAAGTCGCCACAGGAGCTCGAGAAGATGCGCAGGGCCGGCCGGATCGTGGCCGGAACGATCGACGTGGTCGTCGCGGCGGTGGAACCGGGCCGATCCACGCTCGACCTCGACCGTGCCGCGGAGCGCTACATCCGGGAGCAGGGCGCGATCCCGTCCTTCAAGGGATACCGGGGCACGTACCCGGCTTCGATCTGCGCCTCGATCAACGAGGAGATCGTCCACGGGATCCCCTCGGGCACGAGGAAGCTCAAGGAGGGGATGGTGCTGTCCCTCGATTTCGGGGCGATCTGGGAGGGCTTCCACGGCGATGCCGCCGTGACGGTGTTCGTGGGCGGCCAGGCGCCCTCGGAAGAGGCGGCGAAGCTCGCGAAGGAGACCGAGCACGCCCTCTACGCGGCGATCGATGAGATCCGGGTGGGAGGGAGGCTCTCCGACATCGGGCATACCATCGAGGAGGTAGCGGACGCCGCCGGCCTGGGGGTCGTCCGCGAATACGGCGGTCACGGTATCGGGCGCAACATGCATGAGGAGCCGTTCATCCAGAACTGGGGACCTCCAGGGCGTGGACCGGAGCTCCGACCCGGTCTGACGATCGCGGTGGAGCCCATGTTCACGCTCGGTGGGGAGGAGACCCGCGTCCTGGCCGACGACTGGACCGTGGTCACCCGGGACCGTTCGCTGGCAGCGCACTTCGAGCACACGATCGCCGTCACCGAGGACGGCCCCGAGATCCTGACCGCCCGGAGCTGAATCCGCGGTCTGCGGGTATACTTCCTCGTTCGCCCCTTCTGGAGGCCGTGTTCGCATGTCCGGCCAGCAGGGGTCGAGAGCAGGAAAGCCCCGTTCGAAGGAACCAGTGGGAGCGTGCCGAAAGACGACGTCATCGAGGTCGAGGGGACCGTTGTCGAGCCCCTGCCGAACGCCATGTTCCGGGTGGAACTGGAGAACGGGCACAAGGTGTTGGCCCACATCTCGGGGAAGATGCGGATGCACTACATCCGGATCCTCCCCGGGGACCGGGTGAAGGTCGAGCTCTCGCCCTACGACCTCACACGGGGGCGAGTGGTGTATAGGTTCAAGTAGCCGAGGAAGACCAGACAGAGGAAGTGCAGATGAAGGTCAGGCCGTCCGTGAAGAAGATGTGCGATCGGTGCCGGGTGATCCGGCGCCGGGGCGTCGTGATGGTCATCTGTACCAACCCGCGACACAAGCAGCGGCAGGGCTAGGAGGCTCGAAGGGATGGCACGGATCGCAGGAGTGGATCTCCCTCGCGACAAGCGGCTCGACATCGCGCTCCGATACATCTACGGCATCGGCCCTACGCGGGCGTACGAGATCGTGTCGGGTTCCGGTGTGGAAGGCGGGACGAAGGTCCGCGATCTCTCCGAGGACGAGGTCCTGAAGATCCGCGCCTACATCGACCAGAACCTGAAGGTCGAGGGAGACCTGCGACGCGAGGTGGCGCAGGACATCAAGCGCAAGATCGAGATCGGCTGCTACCAGGGCGTCCGGCACCGCCGGTCGCTCCCCGTCCGTGGGCAGCGCACGCACACGAACGCGCGCACCCGGAAGGGGCCGAAGAAGACCATCGCGGGCAGGAAGAAGGTCCAGGCGAAGAAGTAGCTCCGAGCGAGACGAGGAGCGGGCACCAAGGAGCACGAGACCAAGGCACGAGACCAAGGAGCACGAGAAAGGGATCGATGGCGAAGCCCAAGGCGAAGAAGGCACGGCGGCGGGAGAAGAAGAACGTCGCCCACGGCCAGGCGCACATCAAGTCCACGTTCAACAACACGATCGTCACCATCACGGATCTCCAGGGCAACACGCTCTCGTGGGCGAGCGCGGGAAACGTTGGCTTCAAGGGCTCCCGGAAGTCCACGCCCTTCGCCGCGCAGCTGGCAGCCGAGAAGGCCGCTCGCCAGGCCCAGGAGCACGGCGTCCAGAAGGTCGACGTCTTCGTGAAGGGGCCGGGGTCGGGCCGCGAGACGGCCATCAGATCCCTCGCCGCCACGGGACTCGAGATCTCCGTGATCCAAGACGTCACGCCGGTCCCGCACAACGGGTGCCGGCCTCGCAAGCGTCGGCGCGTCTAGCGCTCGGCGAGCCCGGCACCGAGGGGGTGTCGGGACGCACCACGACGCGGGGAAGGAATGGTTGATCCCCCGCCGGAGGAGGAAGCACCGTGTTCATCGTCGCCAGACCCGAGATCTCCGAGAACGAGATCTCACCCATCCGTTCCAAGTTCACGATCGAGCCGCTCGAACCGGGGTTCGGCTACACGGTCGGCAACTCGCTCCGCCGGACGCTGCTGTCGTCGATCCCGGGAGCCGCGATCTCGTCGGTCCGCATCGACGGTGTGCTGCATGAGTTCTCGACGATCGCCAAGGTCAACGAGGACGTCACCGACATCATCTTGAACCTCAAGGAGCTCGTGATCCGCTCGGATCTCGAGGAGCCCACCACCGCCTATCTGAAGTCCAAGGGTCCGGCCGAGGTCACCGCGGGCGACATCGCACCGCCGGCGGGGGTCGAGATCCTGAACCCCGACCTGCACGTCGCCACTCTCGGCAAGGGCGCGTCGCTCGAGATGGAGCTCACCGTCGAGCGCGGCGTCGGATACCGGATGGCCGACAAGAACAAGAAGGCACGCGACCCGATCGGCGTGATCCCCGTGGACTCGATCTTCTCGCCGGTCCGGAAGGTGTCCTACGCCGTCGAGGACACCCGTGTCGAGCAGATGACGGACCGCGACCGGCTGATCCTCGACGTGGAGACGGATGGCTCCGTCACGCCGCGCGAGGCGCTCGCGTCGGCGGGCGGAACGCTCCTCGAGCTCATCCAGCTCTTCTCGGACCTCGCCGAGGCGGCGAGCGTCTCCGTCGGACCGGCCGAGGACGAGGACCAGCCGAGCGACTACGCCATCACGGTCGAGGACCTGAATCTGTCGGTCCGGTCGTACAACTGCCTGAAGCGGGAAGGCATCAACACCGTGGGCGACCTGGTACAGAAGTCCGAGTCCGAGCTCATGGACATCCGGAACTTCGGCCAGAAGTCGATCGATGAGGTCAAGGCCAAGCTCGAGGAGCTCGGCCTCGGTCTTCGGGAGGAGTAGTCGACGTGCCGAAGCCGAAGAAGGGCGCTCGGCTGGGCTCCAGCCCGGCACACCAGAAGCTGCTGCTCTCGACGCTCGCGGCGCAGCTCTTCGTGCACGAGGGCATCCGGACCACGGAGGCGAAGGCGAAGCAGCTCCGGCCGTTCGCGGAGAAGCTGATCACGTTCGCGAAGCGCGGGGACCTCGCGGCGCGCCGCGAGGTGCTCCGCGACATCCCCGACCGCGACGTGGTCGCGAAGCTGTTCCACGAGATCGGCCCTCGGTTCGAGGACCGGCCGGGCGGCTACACGAGGATCCTGAAGCTCGGCCCGCGCAAAGGCGACGGCGCCCCGATGGCGCTGATCGAGCTCGTGGAGCGCGAGGAGTTGTAGGAGCCGTGTCCCGGGCGGCCCACTCGCGGGCGCCTGCGTGACGTGATGTCGGTCATGGTGCTCACGCTGGCCTACGACGGGACCGACTTCCACGGCTGGGCGAAGCAGCGGGACCCGTCGATCAGGACGATCGAGGGCGAGCTCGTGCGTCACATCGACCGGGTACTCCGCGAGCCCGTGAAGCTGTCGGTGGCTGGACGCACGGATGCGGGTGTGCATGCGCGAGGCCAGGTCGCATCGTTCCGGACGGAGGCCTCGGTCGCGCCCGAGCGGCTCCAGAAGGCGCTGAACTCGGTGCTCGCACCGGAGGTGGTCGTGATCCGCGCGCGGCTCGCACCCACCGGATTCGATGCCCGCTTCTCGGCGAAGGCCCGGGGGTACGTGTATCGGATCGACGAGGCGCCGCTGGCGGACCCGTTCACGGGCCGATTCGCCTGGCATCGCCCTGGACGACTCTCGCTCGGTCCGATGCGACGGGCGGCCCGGGATCTGGAGGGGAGGCACGACTTCAGGAGCTTCTGCCGGCATCCGGGAGGCGGTCGATCGACGACCAGGCACCTGCGGCGGCTGTCTGTCGTGCGCGCGGGCGATGGCATCGCCGTCCGGGCCGTGGCCGATGCCTTCCTGCACCAGATGGTCAGGTCACTGGTCGGGACGCTCGTCGCGGTGGGGGAAGGCAAACAGGATGCCACCGCGATGCCGCGCGTGCTGGACGCCCGAGATCGATCCGCCGCGTCGGGCGGGCTGGCGCCCGCTCGAGGCCTCACGTTGGAGCGGGTCAGCTATCGCTGAGGGAAGCGATGCGACCCCGTTGCGAGCTTTGACGAGGATGCGTTTCCGCAGGTAGCATGGGCCGTCGGCCCCTCGGGCCGACATCTTTTCCGATGAAGACCTACTCTCCCAAGCCTGAGCACATCGAACGCCGCTGGTACGTCATCGACGCCGGCGAGCAGGTGCTTGGCCGGGTTGCCACGGAGGCTGCGGTGGTCCTCCGCGGTAAGCACAAGCCGATCTTCGCCCCGCACATGGACGTCGGCGACAATCTGATCATCATCAATGCCGCGAAGGTGGTGCTCACGGGCGGCAAGGAGACGAAGAAGGTCGCCTGGCGTCACTCCGGGCATCCCGGCGGCATCACCGGAACCCTGTACGAGGATCTCCTCGAGAAGCGCCCGGCGTTCGTCGTGGAGAAGGCGGTCCGCGGGATGCTCCCGAAGAACCGCCTCGGTCGCGCGATGATCAAGAAGCTCCACGTGGTTCCCGGGCCGGAGCACAACCATCAGGCACAGAAGCCCCAGGAGTGGACGATGGGGATGCGGCCCGTGTGGGAGGGTCTGCCCACACCGCCCGGCTCGGCAGCGACTGAGAAGAAGACCACACCGAAGGGCGAAGCGGCCGAGACACCGGCCGCCGCGAAGCGATCGCCGGCGGCGCCAAAGGAACCGAAGGAGCCGGTGGCCACCACGACATCTTCGCCGAAGACCGCGGCCGCGTCGGCGGGGACCAGAACCACGGCGAGGAAGACGACGGCGAAGAAGCCAACCACCGCGAAGTCGACCACCGCGAAGTCGACCGCTGCGAAGTCGACCGCCTCCAAGACCGCGGCGAGGAAGCCGACAACCACGAAGAAGCCGACCGCGAGGAAGTCCACCACGGCGAAGAAGCGGACCGCCGCGAAGCCGACGGCGAAGAAGAAGGAGACGTAGTGGCGACCACCCCGACGACCCTCACCACGGGACGGCGCAAGGCGGCGATCGCCCGTGTCCGTCTCGTACCCGGCACGGGCGAGTTCCGCATCAACGGTCGTACGCTCGACGAGTACTTCCCCACGCGCGTCCACCGGATGGTGGCGCAATCACCGCTCCGCTCCGTCGGCCGGGACAAGGATTTCGACGTCGTCGCCACGATCACCGGCGGTGGCGTCAACGGACAGGCGGGGGCTCTCCGCCTGGGGATCGCCCGTGCGCTCCTTGGGCTCGAGCCGGATCTCCGAGCACAGCTCAAGGCCGAGGGGTTCCTGCGCCGCGACGCCCGGGAGAAGGAGCGTCGCAAGTACGGGCTGAAGAAGGCTCGGAAGGCTCCGCAGTACTCGAAGCGCTAATCGGCGGAGCGCTCGACCGAGAGCCCGTCCGCCGAGCCAGACAGCTCCTCATGGGCCAGCGCGAGCGATCCGTCCTCCGCGGCTGCGATGAGCTCCCTCGCTCGATCGGCCGCGTCCTCGGTCACGAAGAGGATCACGGGCCCGGTCCGATACGGGCCGAGCCCCTCTCCCTTGGCGAGCACGTCGAGTCCCTCGGCCTCGAGGAGGCCACGCACGAGCATCCCTCGGATCGGGTCGAGCGACTCGAAGACGCGGACCAGGTTCACGGGCCCATCATCGCCCGGGCCGGCGTCAACGTCCACGAACGTTCAGGTATGGGCCCCGCACCGTTCACCATCGATGCCGGGCGAGCGCGTACCCTGGCTCGGATGCGTGAGTCTCTGCCGGGCGTCCTGTTCGTGTGCGTCCACAACGCGGGACGGAGCCAGATGGCCGCCGCCCTGCTCGAACGGCATGCCGCCGGCCGTGTCCGGGTCCGATCGGCCGGCTCCGAGCCCGCCGACCGTCTGCATCCCTCCGTCGTCGAGGTCATGGCCGAGGTCGGCGTCGATCTCGCCCGAGAGCGGCCGAAGCTCCTGCGAGACGAGGCCGTGCGCGATTCCGACGTCGTGATCACGATGGGGTGTGGGGACGCGTGTCCCGTCTTCCCCGGCATCCGCTATGAAGACTGGGATCTCGAGGATCCTTCGGGGAAGCCGATCGAGGACGTCCGACGGATCCGCGATGACATCGACGGACGGGTCCGGCGTCTGCTGGAGGGACTGACGGGTCAGGCGGACAGCGCCGAGCGGAGCGAGGCGAGCGGCTCCGGGCGCACCCGGAAGTAGACCCACTTCCCACGTCGCTCCCGCTCGAGGAGCCCGGCCTCGTGCAGCACCTTCAGGTGGTGGCTCACCGTCGGCTGCGACAGGCCGATCGGCGCCGTCAGGTCGCATCCACATGCCTCCGAGCCGGGGCACGCGGCGATCAGGCTCAGGAGGCGCAGCCTGGCCGGGTCGGCAAGCGCCTGGAGGGCCGCCGCCAGCGTCTCGGCCGCGTCCTGGCTCAGGGGTGACGAGAGCAGGGGCGTGCAGCAGGCATCGAGGTCCTGGATCAGCTTCATCGCCGATATATTGACAGATGTCGATACGTCAGGCAACATATCGACCGCCATCGATGTGATGGCCAGAGTCGATGGGGAGGTGACCCGGATGGATCCGGACTGCTGCCCGCCCGGCTGCTGCTAGGCACCTGAGGGTGGCGGGGCGCGGTGCCGGAGGCATCGCGTCCCGCCACCCGCAGTAGCATCACCTGCCCGATGGCGCGCCTCTTCGGGACCGACGGCGTCCGAGGGATCGCCGGCTCCGAGCTCACCGCCTCGCTCGCGCGAGCGCTCGGCCGGGCGGCGGTCCGCGTGTTGGCCGAAGGCGTCGAGCACCGGCCCGTGTTCGTGCTCGGGAGGGATCCACGGGAGTCGGGGACGTGGCTCGAGGGATCCCTCGTCGCGGGGATCCACGAGGCCGGGGGAGACGTGCTCCTGGCAGGCGTCGAGCCAACGCCCGCCATCGCGTTCCTGACGATCGACCTGGGTGCCGACGCCGGCGTGGTCATCTCCGCGTCACACAATCCTCCCGAGTACAACGGCATCAAGTTCTTCGGCCCGAACGGGATGAAGCTCCCGGATGTGGTCGAGGACCGGATCGAGGCCGGGCTGTCGGATACCTCGTCGGCGGCCGCCGAAGGGGGGTCGATCCAGGAGCTTGCCGGCGGCCGCGAGCGATACCTCGCACACCTCGAGGCCGCGGCCGGAGCGCGGCTCGACGGGATGACGATCGTGGTCGATTGTGCGAACGGCGCCGCATCCGGCTTGGCCCCGACGCTCTATGAGCGGCTCGGGGCGACGGTGCATCCGATCCACGACGTCCCCGACGGACGGAACATCAACGTCGGCTGTGGGGCGCTCCACCCCGAGGTCGCGGGCGCGGCGGTGGTGGGGTTGGGCGCGGACGCCGGCGTCTCCCACGACGGTGACGCC
>DATFGG010000147.1:0-2071 GCA_035249665.1 Actinomycetota bacterium
TTCGATACCTCGGTGACCAAGCCGCCCTTGTTCATGATGCTCCCTCCAGGTCGTCGCGGTTGCATTCGAACGTACCGAACGCGAGCCGCAGGGGTCAACCGAGCGAGCGTGCGCAGGAGGCATTCCCGTTCCCCGGTCCGAGGCGTGCCGCCCCTCGCAGGCCGCCCTGAGGTCCTCCGGTAGACTTGCGAGAATCCTGGGGCGTGGTGTAACGGCAGCACGACAGGTTCTGGCCCTGTTAGTCGAGGTTCGAATCCTTGCGCCCCAGCTCGCGAGGCGAGGAACCTACCCGGTTCGTTCCGGGTTCTAGAGACCCAGGCCGATCAGGAGGCCGACGAGCACCACCGCCAGACTCATCCCGAACAGCGCCAGCGTTTGCCCGACCTCGCTCCGTACGCCGTCGTCGTCATCGCAAGTCTGCATTGGTTCCTCGTGCCCCGATGTCCGCCGCTCCACACGCCAAGATGTCGGAACATCGGCCCAGAACTTGAACGTCGACCTCAGGCCGCACGACGGCGGCGAGCGGACTCTGGTTCCAAGAGGTCGAGCACGCGTGATTCCACAGCCGCTCGAACGCGGTCGTCCGCCAGATCCCGGCTCTGGGGCAGCGCGATCGTCTCCCCGTTCAGGAACCGATCGATGATGCGTGGATCGATGTACGACGCTCGGCACACCGCCGGGGTGTTCCCGAGCACCTCGGCGACCTCCTTCACGACCGATGACACCATTCGCTTGCGTGAGGCCACGGACCTGAGCCCTTCCTTCTCGGAAGCGAGGAGAGCTGCGGTGAGCACGGTGGCGTGCCACGTCCGGAAATCCTTGGCAGAGATGTCCTCACGTGCGAGGTCCTTGAGGTAGTCGTTGATGTCCTCCGACCGGACGTCCCGCCAGACGGTCCCTTCACGGAAGGCCAGCAGCTCCCGTCCCCCGCCCTTCCGTCGCAGGAGCGCACGAGTCAGACGGGCGAGGGCCGGATCGTCGATCGTCTGGACCCGGCGCTGGCCGCCCTTCGCCGAGAAGTCGAACCGCACCTCATCGCCTCGCACGCGCACGTGAGTCCGGCGGATCGTCGCCAATCCGTACGAACCGTTCTCCTCCGTGTAGGTCTCCGACCCGATCCTGAAGAACCCGAGGTCGAGGAGCCGGACCGCACCCGCCAGGGCCCGTTCGCGTGTGAGCCCCGGCGACTCGATGGCTCGATCGCAGATCCGCCGCATCTCGGGGAGTCGTCGCGCCAGGCGCAGGACGCGATCGAACTTCTGACGATCCCGACGGGCCCGCCAATCCTCGTGGTACAGGTACTGTCGACGTCCCGCCGCGTCGGTGCCGACCGCCTGGAGGTGCCCCCGGTCGTCCGGGCAGATCCAGACGTCCTCCCAGGCGGGGGGGATGGCCAGGGCTCGGATCCGCTCACGCGTGGCCTCGTCCCGGACCGGCTGCCCGTTCGGGTGCAGGTAGGTGAAGCCACGACCCTGACGCCGGCGAGAGATCCCCGGCGAGGTACATCGCACGCGCCTCAGTGCGCTCATCGCCGATCGTCCCCGCTCGGTTCCACGAACGTGACGTCGACGCGCTCCTCGGGACGAGCCCGCTGCTCCTCGGCCTGGCTCGCGAGCACCTCGCGGTCCTTCGTGGCGAGCGGCGGGGGGGCGAGCGATCTCGGCCAGAGTCGGCGAGCCAGCACGACGTTCACCTCGCCGGCCAGGAGGAAGAGCTGCGCGGCGAGGTAGATCCACGCGAGCAAGCCGATCACGGTCGCGAACAACCCGTAGATGGCGGATGCCCGCCCGATCTGGTGCTCGACGACCCAGCTCCCCACCAGCAGCAGCACGGTCCATCCCACCGCGGCGACGACCGCACCGGGGAGGACCTGTCGCCAAGAGACGCTCGCCACCGTCAGGACGCGGAACGCGAAGGCGAACAGGGCAACCGACACCAGGGTCAGCCCGACGAGTGAGATCGCGCGCAGGACGAGGGACCCCCATCCGGTCTCCGTGCCCGTTCCGGCGAGGAAGGTCGAAAGGACGATCGACGCGGCGAACACGAACAGGAGGAGGAACGCGCGGACGAT
>DATFGG010000148.1:0-2173 GCA_035249665.1 Actinomycetota bacterium
CCACGTCTCCGGCAGCAGCCGCCCCCGCCCCGGCAGCACCTGCGCCCGCGACTCCCGCCCAGGCAGGCCCGGGGCCCGAGGCCGCCCCTTCCACCGAGGCGCCACAGGCCCAACCCGCGAGCGAAGCCGCCCCGTCGGAGGCGGACGCCGCGACCGAGACGAGGGAAACGCCCGCCGCCGAAGCCTCCGCTCCGGCTCCCGCGCCAGCAGCACATGCCGAGGTCTCCCTCGATCAGGAGGTCTTCGACCAGAAGCTGAAGGAGCTCCTCGACGCCGGTACCGACAAGCGGGTCGCGGAGGGACAGGCGCGGCGAGCGGCGATGATCGCCGCTCGCAAGAAGGCGGCCGGCGAGGCCTAGCCTCGCCGAGCGCGTAGCCTGTCGGGATGGACGCCACCCAGGTCGACTGGTCCATGGGATCGCAGGCCGCCCGGCTGGCGGACTGGGACGCTGCGCTCGCGATCGGTCGGCGAGTGGCCGGCCCGGGCGTCTCCGTCCCCGCGTCCGAGCGCGCTCGCATGCGCGAGGATCTCGCGGAGCTCACCCCGTTCGCGGAGCAGCGGATCACCGAGTTCACCTCGCTGGACCCGAGCGGGTTCCGATCGCGCGCGTGGGTCATGGCGAGGAGCGAATGGATCCGCGCGAACCTGAACGGTCTCCAGCGGATGCTGGAGCCGTTGGCCGGCCGCATCCTCGCGAAAGGCTCCGGCAACGGCTCGCTCCGTCGGAAGGCGCTCGGCGCGCAGGCGGGCGCGCTCCTCGGCTACGTCTCGCGCCGTGTGCTCGGCCAGTACGACGCGTTCCTCCCGCCCGACGACGAAGGGCTGCTCTACTTCGTCGGTCCCAACGTGGCTGAGGTCGAGCAACGGTTCCTCCTCCCGCCCCGCGACTTCCGACTATGGATCGCGGTACACGAGGTGACCCATCGCGTGCAGTTCGGGTCGGCGCCGTGGCTCCGCGATCACATCCGCGGGCAGGTGGACCGGTACCTGGGCACGGTGTCCCTCGAATCGAACGACCTCGGCAAGCAGATCCGGCGTGCGATCGACGAGGCGCGCGCCGGCGCCGACGTCCGCGGCATGGGCGGGCTGTTCCTCCTGCTGAACGACGAGCAGCGGGAGATCGTCCGTCATGTGCAGGGCGTGATGTCCCTGCTCGAGGGACATGCCTCCTTCGTGATGAACGAGGTCGCGAAGGACCACGTCAAGGACCTCGCGCGGATGCGGAAGGCGCTCGCGGAACGCCGCCGGCGCGCTGGCGGTGTCGAGCGCTCGTTCCAACGAGCGATCGGCTTCGACAAGAAGATCGAGCAGTACGACGCGGGAGAGCGCTTCGTCCGGGAGGTCGTGTCGCGCGCGGGCATGGACGGGCTCAACCGCGTCTGGCTCGCACCGGAGGGCCTTCCCACCGTGGAGGAGATCGCCGAGCCGTCCACCTGGGTCGCGCGCGTCGCAGGGAGCTGACATGCCGCGCCGGCCTCCGGCCGTCGCCCGGGTCCTGGAACGGGTCACGAAGACGGCGCGCGAGCACGAGATGTTCGAGGCCGGCGACCTCGTCCTCGTCTCCTGCAGCGGCGGTCCCGACTCCGTGTGCTTGCTCTATTCACTGTGGCACCTCCGGCGTCTGTTCAAGATCCGACTCGCCGTCTTCCACTTCGACCACAAGCTCCGCCCGGACTCGGCGAAGGACGGCGCGTACGTCCGGAAGCTCGCCGAACGCTTGAAGGTCCCCTTCCATCTCCGGACCGCCGACGATCGACCGAGCCGGGGGGTTTCCGTTGAGGCATGGGCCACCGTGGCTCGGATGATCGCCGCGAACGACGTCCGTCGGGAGATCGGCGCCATGGCCACCGCGGAGGGACACACACTCGACGATCAAGCCGAGACGGTCCTGCTCAACCTGGTCCGCGGCTCCGGTCTCGAAGGGATCGCGGGGATCGATCCTGGCCACCGGAACCACGCGCGCGTGCAACCTCTCTTCGACGTCGAGCGCGGGGACGTAGAAGCCTTCTGCCGTGCTCTTCACCTCAAGCCCCGGCGTGACCCGATGAACGAGGATCGCCGCTACCTGCGAGCCGCGATCCGACACGAGGTCATTCCGGTCTTGGAGCGTGAGACGGGTCGAGGTGTCACCCGGTCGATCGCGAGGACGGCAGACCTACTCCGTGACGACCG
>DATFGG010000149.1:0-8577 GCA_035249665.1 Actinomycetota bacterium
ATCGCGGCTGCGAAGGAAGCGATCCGGGGTGCTGTCGAAACGCCTGGACCGACAGGCATCGGCCGCGAGAAGGAGCTCTTCATCGAGCTGTTCGGGAGCGCCGATCAGCGCGAGGGCATGCGGGCGTTCATCGAGAAGCGATCCCCCGCCTTCGGCAGCGACTGACGGCATCCTGCTCCCTCTCTGCCCTTGGCCCGTGGCGATTCCGTGGCGACGCGCCGGGGGCCGTCACCGAGGAATGAACCGGTCTCCGGCATCGTTCGAATCACACGACGAGGACGGAGACCCCATCCGCCCTCCGGTGCGAGCAACGAAGGGACGTGAACGAGATGGCGGAGGAGAGTTTCCGCGGCCAGTCGGTCCGGTCGCTCCCGAGGGCCAACAAGCGCTACCAGGCGGACCGCACGTGCGCGGCGCCGGGATGCCGGACCAAGCTCTCGATCTACAACAAGTGGGACTACTGCTGGCAGCACGAACCGGTGCACACCTACGTTGCTCGCGGCAAGCGCCGCAGCCGCAAAGAGATGGAAGCCGCGTAAGGCGCCCCCTTTCGCGGATCGATCGACGACCCTCCCGGCCGGGAGGGTCGTCGCGCGTCCGGGCTCGTCTCGTATCTGATCTCTGCCTGATTCAAGGTAGGCGGGTTCGTGCCGATGGAGGAGAGACCGCTCCCCCCGGAGCGCCAACCTGATGCCGAACGGAACACACCAGCCTCCCGCGATGCGAGAAGGGGAATGCCCGTACTGCGAGCGGACCGTGCTCGTGTACGAGGAGCCTCGGTGTCCGCTGTGTGACTGCCCATTGGAGGAGTTCGGGATGCGCCCGTTCTCTTTCCCCGCCGAACCCGACCGCGACTAGACCAGGACGGCCCGGCGCCACCCGCGAGCGTCGCTGATCAGGGCGAGCTCCTCCGCCCATCGCGCGTCATCGATCGTCACCGATCCCTCGACCACGCGCCCTTCCTCGAGGGCGACTGCGCGCCCGATCCCCGCGAGCAACCCGGCCTCGAGCGGTGGCGTGATCCATCGCCCCTCGATGCGCGCCGCGACGTTCGCGATCGTCGATTCCGTGATCTCACGTCGGTCGTTGACGAGGAGGACGTCGTCGACATCGGGGTGACGGCGACGCGCCGCGTCGTATCGGTCGCGGCGGGACGTCTTGTGGAAGAGGAAGACGTCGCTCGGATCCAGGGGGACGTCGTCGATGGCCACGCGAACCGCGTCGGGGTCGTCCGTGAACGGCGTGGCAGCCACGCGCACCGTACCGTCCTTGCGGAGCGAGAGGCGTAGGCGCACCGTCGTGGCCGGCGCCGAGGCGGCCGTCTTCTCGACGGCTTCCCGGGCGTCCACCTCGTCGAGACGGAAGTCGAAGTACTCCGCGGATGCGGTGAGGCGCTCGAGGTGCCGGTCGAGGTGGCGGACGCCCACGGCCGGATCGAAGCGCATCGTCTCCAGGAGCTCGAACCCGGGGCGGCGCGCCGTGAGGACGCGGGACTTCGCGACGGCCTCCTCGTACTCGCTGCTGGCATCAGAATCCCAGGTGATGCCGCCGCCTACCCCGTACTCGGCGGTCGTGGAGGCCGTGTCCACCGTGACCGTTCGGATCGCCACGTTGAAGCGGGCATCGGACCGGCCGGAGCCCTCGGGCGCCAGGAAGCCAACTGTGCCGCAGTAGATCCCTCGAGGTGAATCCTCGAGATCACGGATGATCTCCATCGTCCGGACCTTCGGCGCGCCCGTGACGGACCCGCTCGGGAACAGGCCACGGAAGATCTCGGCGAGCCCGATCCCGGTCTCGAGCTCGGCCGATACGGTCGTGGTGAGTTGCCAGACGGTCTCGTAGCGCTCGACCTGGAAGACGTCCCCCCAGGTGACGGAGCCGGCTCGGCTGATGCGCCCGAGATCGTTCCGGAGCAGGTCCACGATCATCGCGTTCTCGGCCCGGTCCTTCGCGGACGCGAGTAGGTGCTCCGCCGCCGCATGATCCTCCTCGGGCCACCTGCCCCGCGGTGCGGTGCCTTTCATCGGGCGGGTCACGATCGAGCCACCCCTGCGCTCGAAGAACAGCTCGGGCGAGGCGGAAAGCACCCGGTATCGGCCGAGGTCGAGGTAGGCCGAGTAGGCACCCCGCTGCGCGTAGCACAGGTCCCGGTAGAGCCCACGCGGATCGCCCTCCACGCGGGAACGCAGGCGCATCGTGTGGTTGACCTGATAGGTCTCGCCGGCCGCGATCAGCTGGTGGATCTCGTCGACGGCGGACTCGAAACGTTCGCGCGGGGTCGACGGCATCCACGTGCCGTCCGGAGAGTCGGGGACACCCTCGTCGCGCGGGAGGGGCAGCGTGGTCTCCTCGGCCCGCTCGAACATCGCGAACCACGCGAGAGGGAGCGCCGCGAAGGCATCGTCGGCAGCACGGGCCCGGACCACCAGGGCCGGGTCGAGACCGGGCGCTGCCTCGTAGCTCACGAACCCGGCGACCCAAAGGCCTCGCCCGGCCGCCGCCTCCGCCGCCTCGAGCACCGAGACGACCTCGCCGGCGCGCGTCGCTTCCAGGACGCCGATCGGTCCCACGAGCCGGAACGACGACGTCGCGCCGGTGAGGTCGTCGAACCGCGCCTCGAGCATGGCCGTCACGATACGGGGCTCCACGCTGAGGCCCTCGTCCCAAGGTCCGCAGCGCGCCGCTGATAGCCTCGTCGCATGCCGTCCGTGCTGGTCGCGATGTCCGGCGGCGTCGACTCCTCCGTCGCCGCGTGCCTTCTCCACGAGCAGGGCTACGACGTGCTGGGATCCCACATGCGCCTCGTCCACATGGACGGCGTCGATCACGGCTGCTGCGGCCCCAGCGCGCGGCGAGATGCCGCGGAGACCGCCCGGATCGGCGGGTTCCCGTTCGAGATCTGCGACCTGACCACGGAGTTCGATCGAACGGTCCTCGCGGACTTCGCCACGGAGCATGAGGCGGGTCGCACGCCGAACCCGTGCGCGCGGTGCAACGGGGAGATCAAGTTCGGGGCGTTCCTGCGCCGTGCCGATGAGCTCGGGATCGACTTCGTCGCGAGCGGCCACTACGTCCGGCGGGTCGGCGACGACACGCACGGCTGGTCGCTGCTCCGAGGCCTCGACACCGCGAAGGATCAGTCGTACATGCTCCACATGCTGGGTCAGCGCGCGCTCGCCCGGTCGCTGTTCCCGGTCGGTGCGCTCCCCAAGGCCGAGACGCGGGCGCTGGCCGAGCGGTTCGGCCTCCCGGTGGCGACCAAGCCCGACTCTCAGGAGCTCTGCTTCGCGCCCTCCGGTGACGCGGGCGCGTACACGAGGGAGCACCTGCCCCATCTCGTACGCGAGGGCGAGGTCGTCGACCCGGTCGGAACGGTGCTCGGCCGGCACGACGGTGCCTTCGCGTTCACGATCGGACAGCGGCGGGGCACCGGCGTCGCCGCGGGCGAGCGCCGCTACGTCGTCGACGTCGATCAGGCGACCAATCGGGTCGTCGTCGGCGCCGGGGAGCTGCTGGAACGCCGTGGCCTCGTCGCAGACCGTTTCTCGTGGGTCGCCGGCGAGTCGCCCTCGGAAGGTCCGTTCGAGGCTGAGGTCCGGATCCGCTCCCGAGGGGGCGACGTGCCATGCGTCGCGGAACCGCTCGGGCGCGACCGGATACTGGTGGAGTTCCTGAGGCCCCAGCGGGCGGTGGCGCCGGGCCAGAGCGCCGTCCTGTACCGGGGTGACGAGGTCCTCGGCGGAGGCCGGATCGTCGAGGCGATCCGATGAGCGAAGCCGCGTCGGTCGAGCACGAGAACGCCCGCATCGTGCGGGGGGTCTTCGACGCCATGGCCCGCGGCGACCGTGAGGCGATGGCGGCGGCCTTCGCCGAAGACGTCGTGTGGCACGCCCCCGGCACGAGCCGGTTCAGCGGCATGTTCCAGGGCAAGGCCGCCGTGCTCGACCGCTTCGCGAGGCTCGCCGACGCCGGCCTCCAGACCCGCTTCGACGTGCATGACGTCGTCGCGAACGACGAGCACGCTGTCGCGCTCGTGCACCTCCACCTCGAGGATGCCGGTGGCCGCCGCTACGACCAGCAGCAGGTCCAGGTGATGCATCTGCGCGACGGGTCGATCGTCGAGTACTGGGCGATGAACCAGGATCAAGCGGTGCTCGACCTCCTGATGGGGGACTGATGAGGCTCCTCCGCCGCAAGACCAAGAGTTTCGAGATCCAGGTACAGGACCTCGTCCTGAGGATCACGGCCGACGACGACTTCGCCGAGGAGTCGAGGGCCGCCGCCCTCTCGTTCTGGGAGCAGCTCCAGTCGTATGCGCTGCAACATCCGGAGTTCCGCACGAGCAAGCGCCCCCTGGACCCGCCGGCGGCCGAGGCTCCCGCGATCGTCCAGGAGATGGTGGCGTCGGCGTCGGCCGCAGGAGTGGGCCCGATGTTCACGTTCCGCGGCGCGGTGGTGGATCAGGTCGGTCGGTTCCTCCTCCAGTCAGTGAACGAGGTCACCGTCGCGTGCGCGGGGGACTACTTCATCACCGCGAAGAAGCGGGTCAAGCTCGCGGTGAAGCGCCACGGCGGGGAGCCGATCACCGTCGCGCTCGAGCCCGATGCCCAGGGGGTGGGGGTCTCGACGACGCTCGGCCGTGGCCGCGGGGGCGGTGGCCCCGACGGGCTCGCCGTGATCGCCGATTCCTGCATGTCCGCCGACGCCGCCGCGGCCGGTGTTCAGGCCCTCCTGCCGAAGGAGTTCGGGTTCGCCCAGGCCGTGCGCTACCTCAAGGGCGTGCCGGGGGTCCGCGGTGGCGTGTTCGTGGTGGGGGAGCGGATCGGGGTCGCCGGCAGCGTGGAGATCGCCGGGTGAAGGAGGCGAAGCCGGAGGAGCGGAAGCTCGCAGGGGCCGAGCTCCGGGTCGAGGAGCTCCGTGAGCTCGTCAACCACCACCTGTACCGCTACCACGTCCTGGACGACCCCGAGGTCTCTGACGCCGAGTACGACGAGCTGATCGGCGAGCTCCGCGCGCTCGAGAACGAGTTCCCCGAGCTGATCACGCCGGACTCGCCCACGCAGCGCGTCGGTGCTGCGCCGGCGGAGCTCTTCCGGCCCGTGCCGCATCGTGCCCCGATGCTCTCGTTGGACAACGCGTTCTCGGAGGACGAGCTCCGGGCGTGGGGCGCACGCGTCGATCGGGGACTGGCCGGCGCGAGGCCCACGTTCGTCTGCGAGCTCAAGATCGACGGGGTCGCGTGCGCCCTGACGTACGAGGGCGGCGTCTTACGGGTGGCGGCGACGCGCGGAGACGGCCGCACCGGCGAGGACATCACTGCGAACGTCCGAACCCTGAAGTCGATCCCACGACGGCTCGACACGGAAGACCCCCCTTCCGTGATCGAGGTCCGAGGAGAGGTCTACTTCCCCGTGAAGGCGTTCGAGGAGCTGAACGTCCGGCTGACCGAGGCGGGTGAGCGACCCTTCGCCAACCCCCGCAACGGCGCGGCGGGTTCACTCCGGCAGAAGGACGCGAAGATCACCGCGTCGCGCCCGCTCCGGATGTGGGTCCATTCGTTCGGCACCGCGGAGGGCATAACCTTCGACTCCCACTCCGACTTCCTCGCGTGGTCCGAGGATGTGGGGCTGCCGGTGCCGCCAACCAATCACCGGACGAGGAACCTGAAGGAGATCCTCAGCTTCCTCCGTCGCTGGGAGAAGAAGCGGCACTCCCTCGACTGGGAGATCGACGGCGCCGTGGTCAAGGTCGACGAGGCGAAGCTCCAGCGACGACTCGGCTCGACGAGCCACGCCCCGCGGTGGGCGATCGCCTACAAGTTCCCGCCGGAGGAACGGACGGCGCTGTTGAAGTCGATCGAGGTGCACACGGGACGCACCGGGAAGATCACGCCGTTCGCGGTCTTGGAACCGGTGTTCGTGGGCGGGGTCACGATCACGAACGCCACCCTGCACAACGAGGACGAGACCCGCCGAAAGGACGTCCGCAAGGGCGACACCGTGATCGTCCGCCGAGCCGGCGACGTGATCCCGGAGATCGTTGGGCCGGTCCTGGCGAAGCGGCCGAAGAATACCCGCCGCTGGAAGATGCCCAAGAAGTGCCCGTCGTGCGGGACGGAGCTCGTCCGACGCGAGGGCGAGGCCGACTGGCGCTGTCCGAACAAGGCCGGCTGCCCCGACCAGTCCGTGGAGTGGCTGTTCCACTTCGCGGGGCGCGGCGCGATGGACATCGAAGGCCTCGGCTACAAGACCGGGATCGCGCTGCTCAACAAGGGGTTCATCAGGGATCCCGCCGACATCTACCGGGTGACCGACGAGCAGATGGCCGAGCTCGACGGGTTCGCCACGAAGTCGATCGAGAACCTCCGGCGAGCGATCGACGCGTCGAAGGACCGGCCGCTCTGGCGATTGCTGGCGGGCCTCAACATCCGCCACGTCGGCTCCCACGTCGCCCAGGTCCTCGCGTCGGCGTTCCTCACGGTCGATGCCCTCGCCGGCGCGTCCGCCGACGAGATCGATGCCGTTCCCGAGATCGGGCCGGAGGTTGCCGCCACGGTCGCCGCGTGGTTCGGCGATCCCGACAACCTCGCCCTGGTCGAGAAGCTCCGCGAGGCCGGTGTCCGGCTGGAGGACCAGCCGCCTCCAGACGAGGGTCCGAAGCCGTTGGAGGGCAAGACGATCGTGCTGACCGGAGGACTGGACACGCTCTCCAGGGACGAGGCCAGCAAGCTCGCGCAGCGGGCGGGAGCGCGGGTCTCCTCGAGCGTGTCCAAGAAGACGGACTTCGTCGTGGCGGGTGAGAATCCGGGCTCCAAGCACGATCAGGCCGTCAAGCTCGGCGTCGAGATCGTCGACGAGCAGGAGCTCCTGAGACGGCTCGGTCGGTAGTCGTTCGAGGGAGGACGTGGATGTCAGGGACGGTGATCGACGGGAACGCGCTCGCCGAGGAGCTCTCCGAGCACGTGCACGAGGAGCTCCGGCAACTCCGGGTCTCCGGCGCCCGCCCGGGCCTGGCCACGATCCTCGTGGGCGACGATCACGCCGCGGCTGCGTACGAGCGCCATGTGCGACGGCTGGCGGAGCGCCTGGAGTGCGAGTACGCGAACGAGCATCTCCCGGACGACGCCGAGCTCGCCGACGTCCTGGCGGTGATCGGCAAGCTCAACGCGGACCCGCGCATCACCGGCATCCTCGTGCTTCGGCCGCTGCCCGCCGGGATCTCGGAGCCGCTCGTGTATCGCGCGCTGGACCCGTACAAGGACGTAGAGGCCGTCCATCCCGAGAACGCGGGGTTGCTGGCCCAGGGCCGTCCGCGGTTCGTGCCGTCGACGCCCGCGTCGTGCTTCTACCTCCTGGATGCCTACGCGCGCTCCACGGGTCGCGAGCCGGACGCGTTCTATCCGGGCAGCACGCTCGTGGTCGTGGGTCGGTCGGACTCCGTGGGCAAGCCGGCCGCGTCGCTCGGGCTCCAGCGGAACGCCACGGTGGTGACGTGCCACTCGCGCACGAGGGATCTCGCGGCGTTCACGCAACAGGCGGACATCCTGATCGTGGCCGCGGGCGTGGCGGGCCTGGTGACCGGCGAGATGGTGCGCGAAGGCGTGGTTGCCGTGGACGTCGGGATCGATCCCGTGAAGGACCCGGACACGGGGAAGGTGCGGTTCGTGGGCGACATCGACTTCGACACCGTCGCGGGGAAGGCCGAGGCGATCACCCCGGTGCCGGGCGGCGTCGGTCCGATCACCGACGTCTGGCTGATCGGGAACGCGGTCAGCGCCGCCGCGGCCGCGCTCCGCGTCGAGCCCCGGTTCGGGTTCACCACGTGAGCGCCGCCGCAGGTCCCTGAGGAGCACCGTCGATAGACTCCGGCGAATGGCGGTCGAGATCGACATCGATCATGTCGCAAGGCTCGCGCGGCTGGCGTTGACGGATGAGGAGAAGACGCAGCTCCGGAGCCAGCTCGCCTTGATCCTGGAGCACGCGGCGAAGGTCGGCGAGGTCGCAGCCGACGACGTTCCGCCCACCGCGTACGCGATCCCGCGATCGAACGTCTACCGAGACGACGTCCCCGAGCCGTCGATCCCGCAAGGGGAGGCGCTCGCGAACGCACCGGAACGGGAGGACGGACGGTTCAAGGTCCCTCGGATCGTCGAGGCGGACCGATGACCGACGCCCTCTGCGACCTCACCGCGTCCGAGCTCACGACGAAGATCGCGGGGGGAGAGATCTCCGCGACGGAGGTCGTGGAGTCCTCGCTCGAGCGCATCGAGGCCGTCGACGACGAGATCCACGCGTTCCTCACTCGGACTCCCGAGGTGGCCCTGGAACGCGCGGCCGAGCTGGACGCGCATCGCGGGACCGGCGCGCCGCAACACGCGGTCGCCGGCATCCCGCTCGCGCTGAAGGACGTGCTGGCCACGATGGGGATCCGCACCACCTGCGGGTCGTTGATCCTCGAGAACTACCTCCCGCCGTACGAGTCGACCGCCTGGGCTCGACTGTCCGGACACGGTGCGGTTCTCGCCGGCAAGACGAACTGCGACGAGTTCGCGATGGGCTCCTCCAACGAGAACTCGGC
>DATFGG010000150.1:0-3370 GCA_035249665.1 Actinomycetota bacterium
ATCTCCCGCTGCTGCTCGGGCGGGAACAGGTCCAGCGTGCGGTTGATCGTCTCCATCGCGTCGATCGTGTGCAGGGTGGAGATCACGAGGTGTCCGGTCTCGGCCGCCTGGATCGCGGCGAGCGCCGAGTCCGAGTCACGGATCTCCCCGATGAAGATCACGTCCGGGTCCTGACGGATGACGTGCCGGAGGGCGGCCGCGTACGACTCCGTATCGATCCCGATCTCGCGCTGTTGGACGATCGAGAGCTGGTCGTCGTGGACGACCTCGATCGGATCTTCGACCGTCACGATGTGGGTCCGGCGGGTGCGGTTGATGTGACCGATCATCGCGGCGATGGTCGTCGTCTTCCCGGTTCCCGTCGGACCGGTGATCAGGATCAGGCCGCGAGGGGAGGCAGCGAGCGTGCTCATCACGGGCGGCAGCCGGAGCTCCTCGAACGACGGCACCTCGGCTCGGACGCGCCGGATCGCGAGCCCGATCACGCCGCGCTGACGGAAGACGTTGACGCGGAACCGTCCGACGCCGGAAAGCGTGTAGCCCAGGTCGGCCTCGTTCGTCTGCTCGAACTCCCGCTTCTTGTGCTCGCTCATGAGGGCGGCGGCGAAGCGGTCGGTGTCGGCAGCGGAGAGGTAGCCGAGCTCGGCCGGCGAGAGCTCGCCGTCCACGCGCACGAACGGCACGTTGCCCGCCTTCAGGTGGAGGTCGCTCGCGCCCCGCTCGACCGTGTACCGCAGCAGCTCATCGATGTCCATGCCAGACCGACGCTCCTCTCCTCATCGCTGGTCGCGCGCCCTTCGGGCGCTCGGTACATGCATCGGCCCCTCCCTCCGGGGACCTGAGGAACGGAACCTAGAATCAGGTCGGATGGCTGAGGGAGGAGCGGCGACGCCGGGCGCCGGAGCCGGTGGCTCGAAGCGCCGTCGCAGGCGGCGGCCGAGGCGGGGCTCCGCGCACACGGCCGGCGACGCGAAGGCACAGGGAGCGAGCCGGGGCGGCGATACCGCAGGGGATGCCCCCCGATCGTCGTCGAGGACCGCAGCTGGGTCTGGGCGCACCAACGCGGGAACGGGCCAAGGTCAGAAGCGCAAGGCCCAGAGGAGGAAGAAGGATCCGAGCAAGACCCAGAAGGCCCAGAAGAAGGACCAGAAGAGCCGGAAGCAGCGGCCGAAGCGGCGAGGCACGTCGGGGAAGGGTTCCCGGAGATCCCGTGCCACCCCCACCAAGCGCGAGATCTCCGCGGGCGGGGTCGTCTACCGACGAGACGGCGAGGAGATCGAGATCGTCCTGGCGTCGCGACGCACGCGCCGGGGCGAACTCGCCTGGGGGCTGGCGAAGGGCGGCATCGAGGACAACGAATCTCCGGAGGAGGCGGCGGTTCGAGAGGTCCGGGAGGAGACCGGGCTCACCGCGGAGATCGAGGACTCCCTGGGCGAGACCCGCTACTTCTACGTGTGGGAGGACGTGCGCATCCGCAAGAAGGTCCACTTCTTCTTGATGCGACACACGGGCGGGAACATCGACGACCGAGACGACGAGATGGAAGAGATCCGTTGGTTCCCGCTCGAGCGCGCGCTCAAGCGAGCCGCGTACCGCGGCGAGCGCGACGTCCTGGTCCGCGCCGCCGAGATCCTCCGGTGAGTCCCGTCGACGTCGGGATCGCCCTCGCGATCGGCCTGGTCTCCGGCGTCCTGGCCGGTGTCTTCGGCGTCGGGGGCGGGATCGTGATGACACCCGGCATCCAGGTGCTCATCGGAGCGCCGCCGATCGTGGCGCTCGCCACCCCCTTGCCGGTGATCTTCCCGACCGCGCTCGCCGGCGCGCTCGCCTACCGTCGCCGCGGTGAGGTCGACCTCCGGGCGGCCGGGTGGCTGGTCGGACCCGGCGTCGTCAGCGCCGCGCTGGGAGCCTGGCTCACTACCGCGATCGATACGAGGGTGCTGCTGATCGTGACCGCCCTCTTGCTCGGCTGGCAGGCCATCTCGATCCTCCGTACGAGCGAGCGGCGGCGAGCGGGCCGACCGGCAACGGCCCCGATCCTCGCAGCGATCGGCGCGCTGGCCGGATTCGTCTCGGGTCTCCTGGGCATCGGCGGCGGACTGGTGATGGTCCCGTTGCTCGCGGGCTGGCTCGGGATGCCACTGAAGCGGACCCTGGGAACGTCGCTCCTCGCGATCGTCGCGCTGGTGGTCCCCGGCGCGGTGGTTCATGGGGTGCTCGGCCACCTCGACCTGTGGCTCTGCTTCGCGCTCATGGTCGGATCCGTGCCCGGAGCTCGGCTCGGTGCAGCCATCGCGTTGGGCGCGCGGGAGCGAACGCTCCGGGTCGTGGTGGGGTGCGGACTCCTTGCCGTTTCGATCCTGTATGCGATCGAGCAGGCCTCGGCGATGCTGGATCGCTGAGCTCGGCGGCTACGATTGGCGCTCGGCATGCATCGCTCCCGCGGACCACATCTGGCCCTGAGTCTCCTCTCGATCCTTTCGGCGATCGTCTGGATCGCGTCGCCCGCGCACGCCCAGGGGGAACCGGTCGCGACGATCCGCCTCATCAGGCAGACGGCGTACACCACTCCGGAACAACCCGAGATCCGGCTCGCGATCCGGATCAACAACGTCGGCGACGTGACGATCCCCGACGCGGTGATCGGTTGGGTGCTCGGTCGGAAGGTGGTGTCCCGCGTCCAGTACGAGACCGCGCTCGTGGATGGTCCGCCGTTCGCCGCGGCAGCCGACACGGTCTTCCACGCCGGAGACATCGAGCCCGGGGAGGCGACCGACGTCGCGATCAGGATCGACACGTCCGAAACGGGAGCGATCGAGGATGACTCCGGTGTCTATCCACTGCAGATCGAGCTCCGGAGCGGCGACGAGCTCACGGCCTCGATGACCACCGCCGTGATCCACATCTTCCAGCCCCCGGAGAAGCCGGTCTGGTTCTCCTGGTGGACCGAGGTCGCGACCCCGATCGCGTTCGGGCCCGACGGCACCCTGATCGACCTCGGCTTCGAGAGCACGCTCGAGTCCGGTGGCGGTATCGTCGCGCAGGTAGAGGCCCTCCGGGACCTGCTCCAAGCAGCACCGACGGGAGCGACCGTCGATCTGATCGTCTCCCCCGTGGCCCTCGACCAGCTCGAGCGGGCGGCGGACGGGTACGAACGGGCCGATGGGACGACGGTTCGGACTGAGGATGCGGCGCCGCTCGCTGCCGCAGCGACGTTGGAGCGTCTCCGAGAGATCGCCGCCTCGCCGCTCGCCCGGCTCCACGCGATGCCGTTCGCTGCCCCGAGACTCCCCGCATTGCTCTCCACAGGCCTTGGGACGCATCTCGACGCTCACTGGCGCGTCGGTGACGAGACGTTCGAGCGGATCCT
>DATFGG010000151.1:0-3310 GCA_035249665.1 Actinomycetota bacterium
CCACGATCCGGAGGAGCTCTCCGTGCTCACCGTCACGGAACTCCGGTGCTCCGGCCTCGGGATGTTCGGCTTCGACCCATTCCACGAACCGCGCACCTTCTGCCGGCTTGCCCGCAGGGAACCCCACGTTCAGCCAGGGGAAGCTCAGGTACGCGATCCGGTCACCGCGGAATCCGAGAGCGAAGGAGGACTCCACCGGCGGGAGACCATCGATCTGCCTCAGCCTGTTGTCCATCAGGAAGGAGCAGAGGATCTGCGCTTCGCCGAGATCCACCGGCCCCGGATATCCGATGACCCCAGCTGCGTCCCTGTTGACGATCCGTTGGCACTCGAAGGACCCGTATCGAACCCCGTAGAGCCGCTCCGCTTCGAGCGCGAGCGCCAGCTCATCGCGGTTCAGCCGAACGGTAGGCATGTCCGGCCACAGCGCGTTGTCGTGCATCAACAGCACGGTCGCCCCGTCGTCGGCAAGCAAGGACATGGCCGTCTCGGCGTTGTAGGCGTTTCGGGCCTCCATGAAACGCTCGGCGACCAGGACCATCCGGGCGATCTCGGCCGCCACGTATCCTTGCGTGTGCTGCCCCCAGAGCTCGATCGACTCCGCGGTCAGACGCGCCCCGCTATACGTCTCGTCTTCGTACATCACTGCGGCGTCTTCCGGGTAGGTCGTGGACACCCAGCTGGCGAAGGGTTCCCACACCTGCGGCGAGAACCCCTCGACCTCGAAGAACATCGAAGCTCCAACGATCTCTCCATCACGAACGGTGACATCGAAGCCGCTGCCGCTGAACGGCCCTCGTCCGATCTCGTTGGACCTGATGAGGTGGAAATCGAACGCGCAATGAACCGCGGTGCCAGTGGAGGAGCTGCCCGTTTCCTCACAGGAGTCGAGGATCTGCTCGTAGCCCTGGGCTTCCATCAAGGAGATGAGCAGTCGGAATTCTTCCAACGTTCCCTCCACGCCCTGTGCCCCCACCGACGTCATCAGTTCCGAGATGTCGGCGTCGTCGGCCAGATAGGTGATCGCCTTCTCCGCGTCGAAGGCGCCATACGCCTCGACGAAATCCGTGGCGACCTGCTCCTCCGGTGTGACGTCCGCCGGGTTCACCCCCGGCTCGGGGGTGGCGTTCGGATCCGCGCGCGTTCCGAGGATCACGACGCCGGCCACGAGACCGATCGCTGCGGCGACGGCGAACCCGCCGATCTTCCTGGTGCGGCTCGCCCTCCGCTGGCGCTTCTCCTGTTCGCGCCACGCACCCACGTCGGGTTCCATCTGCTTGGTCGTCATCTCGAACACCTCTCTCAGCTCAGGCATGCGTGCCTCCCGTGCGCCTGAGGACGGCACGCCCCTGCGTCGCGAGGGCCCGCACGGTCGACGGGCGGATGCCCATGATCCGTGCGGCCTCCTCGGAGCCGTAGCCGTACATGTCGAGCAGGAGGAGGGCGGCGCGCTGACGCGGCGCCAGATCGAGCAGCAGCTTCCGGACGTCTGCGCGGAGCTCGATCTCGTCGAACGGGTCGCGATCCCGGCCGACCGGTACCAGGTGCCTCGCGGCCCGGCGTGCGGCGCGCGTCCGCATGCGTGAGCCGTTCAGCGCCACGCGGAAGAGGTAGGCAGTCGGATCGTCGATCCGGTCGATCCGGTCCCACCGCTCCCAGAGCTTCAGGAAGGCGTCCTGCATCAGCTCGGCGGCGTCGGCCCAGTTCCCCGTCACGAAGTACAGGGCCTTGAAGAGCCCCCGATGCTCCTCGGCGAAGAACGCCGCGAAGTCGAGGGGCACCGAGGCCCGTTCGGGGAACCGGATGACGTCGCCCTCTGCCCGCATCGCCTTCCTAGATGCCACAGGCCTGCTTTGCGCTTAGGCCGAGGTCAGCATGGACCGTCGCGGCGAACGCGCAACCTGAGGGCACGCGGCGTAGCCCGGTCCCATGCAGGGACCGGGCTCCCCAGGTCGCCCGAGGGCGTCGGGGCGTCGACCGCATACGCGCTATCGAACGACGATCGGACCGGCGAGACCGGAAAACTGGAACCCTCGAAGCGACGGGTGTGCGCCTTCGTACCGCCGTCCGCAGGCGATCGCGTGCGGGCCCGGCGTGTACATCTGCGGAACGATGATCTCCGAGCTGTTGGCGGGGATGACGTCGCTACCTAGGTACAGCACTTCGGTCTCTTGGTCGGGGAAGAACCCCGGAGTCGGATATGGCTTGCCGTTCTCGAGGAGCCGTCGCTGGCGCTCGAACACGACCGCGAACTCCCGGAAGGTGTACCCCTCCAAGATCTGCCACGAGTCGAACATCACCCGCTGGTCGCTGGCGTTGACGACTCTGAAGCTCACGAACCCCGGCTCGATCCGATCGGCCGTGATCTCCATCGAACACGTCGATCCGTCGAACGTCACGGTGCCGACCGGCGCTTGGGCACCGGCGGTCGGCGACGGGTTCGTGCCGATGTCGGTCGGACGCTGCTCCTCTAGCGTCCCGAGGATCAGGGCCGCCGCCACCACCCCGATCACGGCCGCCACTGCAAAGGCACCCACCTTCCGGTTCCGCATCGTCCGCACCTGGCGGGTGCGCTGGCGCTCGAGTGCCTCAGGCTCGGACGGTTTCTGTTTCGTGACCATCTCGTAGACCTCCTTCACGTCGGGCATCCGGGCCTCCTCATCTCGCTCTGAGCGCTGCTCGTCCCTGCGAGGCGAGCACGCGCACGGTCGACGGCCGGACGCCGAGGATCTCGGCGGCCTGTTCCGAGCTGTATCCGAAGATCTCCGTGAGCACGAGCGCCGCGCGCTGCCGGGGGGGGAGCCCAAGCAGCATGCGGCGGACGTCGTCTCGTAGCTCGATGTCGTCGTACGGGTCGCGTGTCGGCTCCAGGTGCACGATCCGCCGGGCGGCGACACGAGCCCGTCGAGCGCGCATCCGGTAGCCGTTCATCGCGATCCGGAACAGGTAGCCCACCGGATCGTCGATCGAGTGGATCCTGTCCCAGCGCTCCCAGAGCTTCAGGAACGCGTCTTGCATCAACTCCTCGGCATCGGCGGAGCTCCCGGTGATGAAGTAGAGAGCCCGGTACAGGCGATCGTGCTGATCGAGGAACAGGTCGTCGAAGCTCAGCGGCGCCGCGGACGTCTCGCGATCACCGTGGATCTCCACGACGTTGTCTCCGGTCTGCACGGGCCCATGGATGCCCGACACACCGGCTTCGTTTAGCTGTCGACGAGGACCTTCCGAGCGATCCACGACCCGAGCGTATGTGCGGCGCGCGGCCGGGGGGCCGGTCGGCGGCCGCGCCGGCCACCTGGTGGCGGCGCGG
>DATFGG010000152.1:0-2652 GCA_035249665.1 Actinomycetota bacterium
TGCATTCCCGGGCTCACTACCCTCGGGTCGGCGGCGCGAAACTACGTGCTCGTGGCGGTCTTGACGCGCTCCTCCTCCTGCAGCACGCGCCGCAGGACCTTCCCGATCAGCGTTTCCGGTAGCTCATCGCGGAACTCCCACGCCTTCGGCACGCGGTAGCCGGTGAGACCTTGGGCCGGATCGCGCGACCATGCCTCGAGCTCCTCGCCGGTGATCGACTCACCGTCCTTGGCGACGACGTAGGCCTTGACGCGCTCGCCCGTCCGGTCGTCGGGGAGTCCCACGACGCAGACCTTGAGCACCTTCGGGTGCCGGTAGATCACGGCCTCGACCTCGGTCGGATACACGTTGAACCCGGACACGATGATCATGTCCTTCATCCGGTCGACGATCTGGAAGAAGCCCTCGTCGTCCATGATCGCGATGTCGCCCGTGTGCAACCAGCCGCCGCGGATCATCTCCGCGGTGGCCTCGGGCTTGTTGTAGTACCCCAGCATGACCTGCGGCCCCTTGATGCAGAGCTCGCCGCGTTCGCCCGGCGGCACATCGGAGTCGGGATCGTCGAGCGCGACGATCCGGCAGTCGGTGTCGGGGATCGGCAGTCCGATCGTGCCGTGCTTCGGCTCGTCGAACGGGTTCACGTGCGTGACGGGGGACGTCTCGGTGAGCCCGTAGCCCTCGACGAGGTTCGCGCCGCCGGTGACCTCGTGGAACCTCTCGGCGACCGCCCGCGGGAGCGGCGCCGCGCCGGAGATGCACGCCTTCACCGACTTCAGGTCGTACTTGGGCGTCTCGGGAGCCTCGTTCAGGGCCACGAACAGGCGCGGGACACCCGGGAAGAACGACGGCTTCTCCTTGTGGAGCTGCTTCAGCGCCATCTGGACCTCGAAGCGCGGCAGGAGGACGAGCTTGCCCCCCTGCGCGATGCCGAAGTTCATCGCGACGAGCCCGAAAGAATGGAAGAACGGCAGGATGCACATCACGCCGTCCCTCCCACGCTCGAAGAACGTGATGCAGGGCGCGACCTGTCGGACGTTCGACGAGAGGTTGTAGTGGGACAGCATCGCGCCCTTGGACAGGCCAGTCGTCCCTCCGGTGTAGACGAGGGTCGCGACGTCGTTCTCCGCATCGACGTCGGCCACCGGCGGCGGCGCACCTGCGGCCCCGACCGCATCCTTCCACCACCGGACCTTGGCGTCCGGGGGCACCGGAGGCCACGGCTTGCCCTCGTGCTTCGCGTCTTTCTTGAACTTGATCGGGGCGAGGAGGTTCAGCGGGAAGCGCATGTAGTCGGTGAGCTCCGTGACGATCACCTCGCGCACCGGCGCCTCGTGGGCCACGGCGGCCCACGCCGGGTAGAGCTGGTCGAGGACGACCATCACGCTCGGCGAGAAGTCCTTGATCTGGTGGGCGAGCTCTCGCTGGCTGTAGAGCGGGTTGTTCCCCACCGCGACCGCCCCGAGACGCTGACACGCGTACCACGCGATCACGTACTGCGGGGAGTTCGGGAGGAGCAGCCCCACCCGATCGCCTCGCTGGACGCCGAGCCCTGCGAGGACGGCGCTGAACCGTTCCACCTCGTGGAGCAGCTCCCGGTACGAGAGGTGCTTGCCGAGGAACGCGATCGCCGTGGACCCGGGGAATCCGGCTGCGGAATCGGCGAGGAGGTGGAAGACGCTCTGGTGTGGGAACGGGGCGACGGTCTTCGGCACGCCTGTGCGCCAGACCCGGAACCAGGGGCGGTGGTCGGTCATCCGCGCATCATAGGGTGATGGCCGTGAGCACGCAGACGACCTCGACGCCGGAGGCGAAGGAGCGGACGTCCGGAGGGACGCCGCGGGCGGACGTCGCCCCTGACGGGCTCTTCGGGCGCGGCCTCCGCCTGATCGTGTCCTACGTCCGGATGCACCCGGGGCCGTTCCTGGTGTCCTTGGTCGGCGCGGTCCTGTTCGCGTTCGCCTCGATCGCCCTCACGACCGCCCTCGGCAGAGCCACCGACGAGGTGCTGCGGCCGGCGTTCTCGGGCGGCGTCGAGCCGCGGCGGATCTGGCTCGCGGTCGCGGCGCTGATGACGTTCGGCTGCCTGCGGGCCCTGGGGATCATGCTCCGGCGGTTCTTCAGCGGCGTGGCGGGCGAGCGCGTGATGGCCACCCTCCGCACGAGGATCGCGGACCGCTACCGTCGGCTCGCCCTCGCCTACCATCGCGAGACCCCCACCGGTGAGCTCCTCGCGCACATGGAGGCCGACGTGAAGGCGGCCGTGGACCTGTTCTGGCCGGTCCCGTTCGCCGCCGGCGTGGTCGTCCTTATCGTCCTGGCGATGATCCAGCTGATCGCCACCGACATCTTCCTGGCGATGATCGCGGCGATCGTGTTCCCCGCCCTGGCGGTGATGAACCGCAACTTCGCGAAGCGCATGCAAGGTCCCGCTCGGCGGGCGCAGGAGCGGATCGGCGAGGTCTCGGCGGTCGCGCACGAGTCGATCGACGGCGCGCTCGTGGTCAAGACCCTCGGGCGCGAGGCCGCGGAGACCGAGCGGCTCGCGATCAAGGCCCGGGCGTTGCGGGACGAGCGCGTCGAGGCCGGCTTCCTCAAGGCGACGTTCGAAGCGGCCATCGACGCGCTCCCGGCCCTCGTCGCGGCGATCCTGTT
>DATFGG010000153.1:0-7752 GCA_035249665.1 Actinomycetota bacterium
CACGTCGAGGATCTGTTCGGTCCCGAGTTCCTGGTGGAGCGGCCGCTGCTCGCCGCGATCCGCGCCGGCTCCGGGGCCGTGCTGCTCGTCGACGAGCTCGATCGCGCCGACGATGAGTTCGAGGCGTTCCTGCTCGAGATCCTCTCGGAGTTCGCGGTCACGATCCCCGAGGTGGGGAAGGTCTCCGCGGAGTCGCCACCCGCGGTCGTGGTGACGTCGAACCGCACGCGCGAGCTGCACGACGCGTTGAAGCGGCGATGCCTCTACCACTGGATCGACCATCCGGGGTTGGATCGCGAGGTGGAGATCGTCCGCGCCCGCGCGCCGCACGTGGGAGAGGCGCTCGCGCGCGACGTTGCCGAGGCGGTGGCGCGGCTGCGTTCGCTCGACCTCGCGAAGCTGCCCGGCGTGGCCGAAACGATCGACTGGGCGAACGCGCTCGCGTTCCTCGGGGCGGAGCGGCTCAGCCCCGAGACGGCGCGCGACACGCTCGGCGCCGTCGTGAAGGATCACGAGGATCAGGGGTCGGTGGTGCCGCGGCTCGCCGAGGTCGTCGGCGACCGCGATGGCTGAGCGGGTCCCCGCCGGGGTCGAAGCCCTCGCGTCCCTGGTCGCGTTCGGACGGGAGCTGCGCGCTCGCGGTCTGCCGGTGGGAACGGGCAGGATCCTCACGTTCCTCCGGGCGGTGGTGGCGCTCGGCCTCACCGACCGCACCTCTCTCTACTGGGCCGGGCGGGTCTCGATGATCGGGCGGCGAGAAGACCTGCCCGCGTACGACCTCGCGTTCGACGATTGGTACCGGTCGATGAAGCCGGAAGGAGAACTGAGGATCGAGCTGGACCTGCCGTCGCTCGCGCGATCGGGGGTCGACTGGGGCGATCCGCCCGCGGATCTCGAGGTCCGCGCAGGAGCCACCGCCGCCGAGTGGCACGGTCTCGAGGACGGCGAGGACGAGCCGGAGCCGGGGCCAGAGTCGGGCGAGGAGGCCGCGATCCGGATCGTCGCGAGCGCCGTCGAGGTCTTGCGATCGAAGTCCTTCGCGGACCTGTCCGAGGAGGAGCGCGGGGAGGTCGGCGGGCTGATCCGCGCGCTGGCGGTGGCGCTGCCCGAGCAGCGGATGCGTCGCACGCGCCCGTCAACGAAGGGCGCGAGGTTCGACGTCCGACGCACGCTCCGTCGGTCGCTCCGCACGCGCGGGGAGCCGTTCGATCGGGCGTGGCGCGACCGCCGGGTCCGCGGCCGGCCGCTCGTCCTGATCCTCGACGTCAGCGGCTCGATGTCGCCCTACGCGCGAGCCCTCGTGCAGTTCGGCTACGCGGCGATGGCCGCCGGACGGCGGGTCGAGGTGTTCTGCTTCGGCACGCGTCTCACGAGGGTCACCCGGACGCTCCGCACGAAGGATCCGGACCGCGCCCTCCGCGAGATCGGACGGACGGTCGCCGACTGGGAGGGCGGGACCCGGATCGGGGAGTCGCTCAAGTCCTTGCTGGACGGGTGGAGCCAGCGCGCGGCCCTCCGTGGCGCGGTCGTGGTGCTGTGCTCGGACGGGCTCGAGCGAGGCGATCCCGAGCTCCTCCGGGCGCAGATGGCGCGACTGGGCCGGCTCGCGCACAAGGTGGTGTGGGTGAACCCCCTGAAGGGGTCGCCCCGGTACGAGCCGCTCGCGCGAGGGATGGCGGCGGCGCTTCCGTCGATCGACGTGTTCCTGTCCGGCCACAACCTCGAGAGCCTGTCGGAGTTGTCGCGAGCCCTCGCCGGCTGACCGAACGCATCATGCGTGATGCGTTGCTCGGTTTCGTACCCTCTGAGCGATGGCCGCCGATGACGAGCTGATCCGCGCCTACGACGAAGAGTTGGGCCCCGAGCCGATCCCTCGATCGAACAAGGGATTCTGGGTCGTCGCCGGGACGATGCTGGTGGGTGGCATGTTCCTGATCGTCGAGATCTTCGCGAACCGGCCGCTCGCCAACTCGATCGGGCACGCCCAGGACTCGCTGCGCCGGGCCCAGGCGGCAGCGGAGATCGTCCAGAGCCGCACCGCGTCGTTCCAAGGGGCGGACCCCGGATCGCTCGAGGACGACGTGCCGGACCTCTCGTTCCTTCCCGGGGACGAGGAGTCGTTCGGCCTCGACGTCGTCAGCGTGTCCGCGTCCGATCAGTCGTGGGCCGCCGCCGTCCAGACGCGGCCGGGAGCCTGCTTCTACATCCACCTGCGCGTCGGGGAGGACGCGCGCTACGGCGCCGGCACCGAGTGCACGGGCGAGGCCGCCCTCCTCGCGGAGGACCCCCGCTGGTGAACGCGGCGACCTAAGCGCTGGCCGCGGCGTCGATGAGCTCGATCGGGTGAACGACGTCGATGGATGCTCCGACCTCGCGCACGCCCGCGAGGATCTGCATGGTGCAGCCGGGGTTCGCGGAGGCCACCACGGTCGCACCGGTCGAGACGACCGCTTCGGCCTTCTCCCGCATCAGGCGACCGGACATCTCCGGCTCCGTGACGTTGTAGATCCCGGCCGCACCACAGCAGCGGTCGCCGTTCGGGATCTCCGCGAGCTCGAGGTTGGCGATCGCGCCCAAGAGCTCGCGGGGCTGCCGATGGATGCCCTGCGAGCGAAGCGCGTGACAGGCGTCGTGGTAGGCGAGGACGGTGCGCTCGGGAAGCGATCCCGCGGGGTCGCGGATCCCCTCCTCGTGGAGGAAGGCCATCACGTCGCGCACCGGGAGCTCGGCGCCCGCCACCAGATCGCCGTACCCGGCCATGTGGGCGCCGCATCCGGCCGCGTTCACGACGACGTGGTCGACGCCGGAGAACGCGGCCGCGTTCCTCCGCGCGAGCTTCCGCGCCGTGGCGAGGTGGCCGTTGTGCGCGGCCAGCGCACCGCAACAGGTCTGATCGTCCGGGACGACGACGCGCCAGCCGTTCCTGGCCAGGACCCGGATCGTCGCGGCGTTCACGCGCCGGAACCACAGATCCTGGACACAGCCGGACAGGAGCGCGACCGTCCCCCGGACCTGGCCATCCGGTTCCGTGAGGCGCGGAAGCCGTCCCCGCGAGCGGCCGCCACGCGGGATCAACGATCGGATGCGCCGGGGAAGGAACGGACGCGCGAAGGGGGCGAGCGCGCCCGTGAGCCGGGTGAGCGTCCTCGACGGCAGGACGACGTCGAGGCCGAGCCACCGGAGGAACCGCGCGCGGCGCGGCCGGTCGGGCTCGATCTGCGTCCGCGCCGCCTCCATCATGCGGCCGAACGGCACGTGCGACGGACAGACGTCCTCGCACGCCCGGCAGACGAGGCAGAGATCCATGAACCCGGCGAACGTCTCGTCCGTCGACGCGCGGCCGTCCTGCACCGCCCGCATCGCCGCGATCCGGCCGCGCGGCGACGCCGACTCCTCTCCGGTCAATCGGTACGTCGGGCAGTGCGGGAGACACAGACCGCATGCGACGCAGGCGTTCAGGTCCGCCTGGGTCGGTGCGTCACCGAGCGCCCAGTTCGTCGCGTGCCCGGGCTCGGGGCCGATGAAGCGCGCGCCCTTGGGGAGATCGGCGCCGAGCGGCTTCGTGTCCATGTGTCCATCATCTCGTCGCGACGGGCTCGTTGTCGGGCACGCGCCGCTCACGATCGAACGCGAGCGCGACGGCGGGATCTGGACCGTCGATCTCCCGCGCCATGCGGTGGCCGTCGAAGATCGCCTCCGAGATCATCCGCGGCGCCACGCAGTCGCCGATCCGGTAGACGGCCTCGATGCCGGCGGCCTCGAGGGCCGAGCGATCGCCGACGAGCTCCCGGTACAGCGCGTCGTCGGACACCTGCTGCGTGACGAGCACGATGCCGTCGGTGTCCGTCGCCCACGGCTCCTCGAACTCGTCCTCCCCCGACACGCGACCGGGATCGATCGCGAGGATCGTCACGCCTCGATGCATCGTGACGCCGGCTCCGTGCAGGTGCCGGCGCAGCATCGGCCCCTCGAGCGTCAGATCCGAGATCGGTGAGACGACCTCGAGTGACGTGACCAGGTCGACGGCCAAGCCCTCCTTCGCGAGGAGCTCCGCGATCCCCGGACCGACGAAGTAACCCTCTGCGTCGTAGACGACCACCCGAGATCCGGGCGGCCGCTTCCCGTTCATCACCTGCTCGGGGACGAGGACGTAGGGGAGCGAGGCGGAGGCGCCGTCGATCGGTTCGTGGGTCGAGGACTGCACACCTTCGCCCGACCAATGGGAACCCGTCGCCACGATGACGATCTGCGCGCCGTAGTCGCGCACATCCTCCGCGGACAGCCGACGCCCCGTGACGACCTCCACGTTGCGGAGCTTCGAGAGCAGCACGCGCCGATGGTCGACGATCCGCCCCCAGTCGCCGAGCGTCGGGAGCCGCCGGACCCAACGGATCCGGCCGCCGATCTCGCTCGACGCCTCCACGAGGTGCACCGCCTCGAACCCGCGACGGCCCAGGGTTACGGCGCACTCCATGCCGGCGGGGCCGGCGCCGACCACGAGCACGCCCTTCTCCGCGTTCGAGGCGACGGAGAAGCGCTCCGGGTGCCACCCGCGGCGATGCTCCTCGCCGGCCGTCGCGTTCTGGATGCATCCGAGGTGGCCGAAGCCGTCCACCTTCATGATGCAGACGTTCGACCCCGTGCACTCGCGGATCTCGTCCGTGCGGCCCTCGGCGATCTTCTGCGGCAGGAACGGATCGGCGATCGAGGGACGCGCCGCGCCGATCAGATCCCACGCGCCGCTCCGGACGATCGACGCCATCCGGTCGGGGCTCGTGAGCCTGCCGACACCCACGATCGGTTTCGCGGTCGCCTCACGGATCCTCCCGGTCCATTCGAGCTGATACCCCTCCTCGAAGTACCGGGACGTCCCGGAGTCCTTGCTCCAGTACGCGATGGAGCCGACGTTCACGTCCCAGAGATCGACAAGGTCGTCAGCCAAGTTGACGAACTCCAACGCTTCGTCGAGGTGGATGCCGGCGGGTCCGAGGGCGTCCACGGCGATCCGGGTCGCGATCGCGCAGTCGGCGCCCACGGCCTCGCGCACGGCCTCGAGGGTCTCGAGCCAGAACCGGGCACGGTCCCTCAACGCTCCGCCGTAGCCATCCGCCCGCTTGTTGTAGAAGGGCGAGAGGAACTGCATCGGGAGGTACGCGTGCGCCCCGTACACGTAGACGATGTCGAAGCCGCAATCGCGCCCGCGGACCGCTCCCTCCGCCCACTGGCATTGCACCCGCTCGATGTCGCCGGCCTCCATCTCCTTTGGGACCACGTGCGCCTCGAGATCGCTGGCCAGCTGGCTCGGCGCGACCGATGGCACCCTCGTCTGGTTGTTCGCGATGTGCGCCCCGCCGTGATACAGCTCGAGTCCCGCGAGCGCCCCGTGCTCGTGGGCGGCATCGGTCATCAACCGCAGGGCCCGCATGTCGTCCTCGTCCCAGAAGCGCGCGGCGATCAGCGGCGCTTCGTCGGACTCGGGGGAGAACGGCGCGTACTCGGTGCAAACGGCTGCCCAGCCGCCCTCGGCCTTCACGCCTCGATGCGCGGCCTGCGTCCACGGTTTCTCGGTCCCGAAGCCGGAGCAATGCGGCACCTGATAGAAGCGGTTCCGGAGCGTCTTCGGCCCGATCCGGACCGGTTCGAACAGGATCTCGTGGCTCGGATCCAACGGTTCTCCTCTTCCCCCTGCTGTTCGCCGGACGGTAGCAAGCGGACGCTCCTCCGCGCCGGGCCTGCGAACTCGGGTACGGTCGGCCGATGGCCGCCGTGATCGAGGTCGAAGGACTCCGGAAGCGCTACCGGAGGTTCCGGAAGCCTCCGACGGTCGCTCTCGACAGACTCGACCTCTCGGTTCCCGAGGGCGGGGTGTTCGGGTTCCTCGGTCCCAACGGCGCGGGGAAGACCACGACGATCCGATGCCTCCTCGGCCTCGTCTCGGCCTCGGCCGGGTCGATGCGGCTCCTCGGCGCGGACGTCCCTGGAGGCCTCGCGGGCGTGATCCGAGGGATCGGCTCGATCGTGGAGGCACCGGCCTTGTTCCCTCGGTTCAGTGGCCGGCGGAACCTGGAGATCCTCGCGCGGATCGACGGCATCGCGAACGGCACGGTCGACGCCGCCCTCGACCGCGTCGGGCTCGCCGCCCGGGCGGGAGACATGGTGCGGACCTACTCGCTCGGCATGAAGCAGCGGTTGGGGATCGCCGCCGCGTTGCTGAAGGATCCGGCGCTGCTGATCCTGGACGAGCCCGCGAACGGGCTGGACCCTGCCGGCATCGTGGAGGTTCGTGGCCTGCTGAGAAGCCTCGGGGCCGAGGGCCGGACGGTATTCGTCTCGAGCCACATCCTCTCCGAGGTCCAACAGATGGCGGATCGCGTCGCGATCGTGGCTCGCGGCCGTCTCGTCGCGACGGGTTCGGTCCACGAGGTCCTGTCCTCCGGTCGGACGGCTGGCGTCGTCGTGCGCGTGGCCGATCTCGAGGCGGGTCGCCGCGCGCTCGAAGACGCCGGGATCGCCGCCCGGATCGACGGGGACCTGCTCCGCGCAGCCATCCCGCCTGCAGAGGGTGAGCGCGCCGCTCGCGCCCTCGCGGATCGAGCTCTCTATCCGTCCCTCCTCCAGCCCGACGAAGGCAACCTCGAGCAGGCGTTCCTGGAGCTCACCGGAGACGACCACGAGGTGGGCGCGTGAGGCGGCTCCTGGCATCCGAGCTCCTCCGGTTCCGGTCGCGACGGCTCGTGGTGGTGCTGCTGGGGGCTTCGCTCGGTGGGAGCCTGGTAGGAGCGACGATCGCCGCCGTGCAGTCCACGCGGCCGACCGATGCCGTCCGCGCGGCGGCGCTGGCCCGGGCGGAACAGGGGTTCCGGGAATGCATGAACACGGACTACGGGTACGAGGAGTTCGACGGGTCCCAGGAGGAGATCTGCCGCGAGAACGCGGGGAACCCGGCCTTCTTCATGCCGTCCCATCTCGCCCTGGCCGAGTTGCCCGACATCTTGGAAGGGATCTCCTCGCTCACCAGCGTCCTCGGGCTGGTGATCGGCGCGTCCGTGGTGGCATCGTCGTGGCAGACCGGCACGATCGGCACCATCCTCACGTGGGAACCGCGGAGGCTGCGATGGCTCTCCGCGAGGATGTTCGTCGTCGGGCTCGGCGTCTTCGCGATCACGATGGTGATCGTCGCCTTCCTTTCGTCCGCGCTGGCGATCGCGGCGGCGCTCCGCGGCTCCACGCTGCTCGGCGACGGCTGGTGGACAGACGTCGTGGCCACCTCACTACGGGTGGCCGCGATCGCCGGGGTCGCCGCCTTGATCGGCGGGGCGGTGGCCGCCGTCGGACGGCACACGGCCGCGGCGCTGGGCGTGGTATTCGTCTACACCGCGGTCCTCGAAGGGCTGGTTCGGGCGTTCCGTCCGCTGTGGAGTCCATGGCTGCTCGGGGACAACATCGTGAGCTTCGTGGCATGGCGGACCACCGAGTTCGGGGTCGTGTCCGGGTCGTACGTCCTGTCGCCGGGCCGGGCCGCGTTCGTGATCGTCGGCTACGCGGCGCTCGCCCTGGCCCTCGCGTTCACGTTCGTCCGTATCCGCGACGTGCAGTGACCCGGTCCGTCACCTGTTGCAGGGCTTAGCATCGCCCCGTGTTCACCGTGGAGCAGCGCGAGACTCTCCGCCGGCGCGTGCTCAGGCTCGCGGAGGCGGACGAGCGCATCGTAGCTGGAGCAGTCGTGGGCTCGCTCGCCGTCGACGCCGCCGA
>DATFGG010000154.1:0-18412 GCA_035249665.1 Actinomycetota bacterium
GAGGAGCGCCCCGCCGGGTGCGAGAGCACGGTGGATCTCCTGGAAGAGGTGGACCCAGGCCCGCCTCGGGAGATGCTCGATCAGCTGGATCGCGCTGACGCCGCCGACCGGGTCGTCCGGCCGCGTCTCGAGATAGGTGAGAACGTCGGCGAGCGTCACCTCGACCCCGCGCGCCCTGCACGCCTCGACGGCATCCGGAGACGCATCGACGCCCTCCACGTCCCAGCCCCATTCCCCGAGCAAGGCGCAGAACTCACCCTGACCGCAGCCGAGATCGACCCAGCGGGGACGGCGGTCGTCGATCGTCCCGACGGCCTCGCGGAGCGGGACGACGAGGTCCTCGTAGCCGCGGAGGCGATCCTCGATCGATCCGCCAGCGCCGCGCATGCGTCGCTCGAAGGCCCAGTAGTAGCCGTCCGGGATCTCCGTCCACGCGGCGCCTCCCGCGGTCGCCGCTCCAGAGGGTGAGAGCGCACGGAGCTCCATCTCCAGCCGCTCGTAGTCGCCTCGCGCCTTCCGCATGACCTCCTCCGCTTCGGCGAGCCGGGCGGCGAGATCGCCTGCGACCGTCGCGAGGTCGGCGGTGAGGCGGTCGTAGCGGCGCGTCGCGGGTCGCGTGGCGCGGAACACCAGCGTCTTGAGGCGACGTCGCAGTGAGGAGGGTGACTGCAGGAACACCTCACCTTCCGGCATCGGCTCCCCCTGGTCCTCACGCAGCCGCGCGACGAGTTGCCGGAGCGCCGAAGCAAGCTCCCGGGTCGTCCCTTCCCAGGGTTCCGTGCCGGGCACCGTCGCAACCGGGCGATCGTCAACCATCGCGCGACAGGCTACAACGGAGGGCGGTTGCGCTCGGGTCGGCCTCGTCCCGAGGCTCCCGGACCGTGCGCTCCTCGGGCTCAGGAGCAGCCAGGTGCGGAGCCTCGGCCGTCCGCGGCTGGCGGAGGGTCGCGGGGTGGTGCGGAGGGCGGATGGCCATCGACGGACCCGAAACGCCGGAACAGAGTGACGAGCTCCGCATCCGATTCGAAGAGTTCGTCGTCCTCCCCGGCCTGCTCGATCAGTCCACCGATCGCTGCGGCGATCACGGGCGTCCCGAGGACGCGAGCCCGGGCGAGCGCACCCGAGGACCATGCGCGCCGGTAGGGAAGAACGAGTCGGTCGGCCGCGACGATCCACAGATCGAACGTCTCGTCATCCACGAACTCCTCGACGAGTGAGGCACCGGCGACCCTCTCGGTCTGCGCGTGGAGCCGGTCGGCGTACGCGAGGTTCTCAGGTGTCGGATCGCGAACGGACCCGATGATGGCGAGCCTGCCGGGACTGCCCGCGGTCTCGAAAGCTCGGATCGCCCGCTCGAACCCCTTCGACGGATGGAGGAACCCCGCGCAGAGGAAGAGGGGCTCTCTTGGGTTGCCCCCAAGACGTCGTCGGGCATCGTCCCTGGTGAGGGTCCGGGAAGCGCCGACTCCCCCCCGATGGTCGACGAGCCGGGAGTGGACCCGCACGCCGTAGTCGCGTTCGAGCGCCCGGCGCTCGGCATCCGTATGGAACGACAGTTGGGCGGTCGCGAAGACCCGGGCCAGGATCATCAGATCCAGCCGCCAGCGGGGAGGGCGAGGCGTCGACTCGTGCACCACGATCTCGACCTGGGGCCGCCGGCGAACCAAGGATCGCAACGCCAACGACGTGCGGATCTTCGACACCGCGGCCCTGGCACCGGGCAGGTAGTGCACACCGGGCTGGAAGTGGACGACGATCCGGTCCGCCTCACCGCCGACCCGAACCGCTTCGCGGAACTGGCGGCCACGGCCGAACGGCACGCGGATGTCGCCGTCACCGTCGGGGGGCGAGATGACGACGACGTCATGACCATCCACTCGCAGCCTGTCTACCTGGGCTCGGGCGTAGATGCCGATCCCACAATGCCGGGGAGGGTATGAGGAGACGACGACGATCCGCATGGCGGACCACAGAGGCTATCGGTTGCCACGACTCGTGGTCGGGTCCCGCCACCAGATCGGCGCCGTCGGCTTCGTCGAGCCGTCACGACGGATCACCGCGCCGAGCGCGGATGACCACGGGAACACCACACCACGGACACAGGGACGAGCACGGCGCTCGATATCCTTGAGGCGATGCTGGAGGGCAGGCGTTCTCACCGCACGCTCACGAGGGTCTTCCTCGGAGTGACAGCCACGACAGCCCTCCTGGTTGCCTTGGTGACCACCCTCCTCACTGTCCAGTGGGTCCAGCTGCGCGATGTCGGGACCGACGACACGTTTCGCAGAGCCGATCCCTCCGGCGAGCCCGGTGCCGAGACGGGGAGATGTTCCCGGCAGCCCTGCAACTACCTGCTGCTCGGAAGCGACTCACGTCGCGGGTTCTCGCTCGAACAGGTTCCCCCGACGATCGATGGCGAGCCACCCACCAGCCGCGCCGACACGGTCATGCTCGTGCATATCGACCCGGTCCGGCAGCGAGCGATCGTGCTGTCCTTCCCACGCGATCTCTGGGTGCGGATCCCGGGGCTGGGCTTCGACAGGATCAACGCCGCGTTCGAAGGAGGGCTCCAGAACGGCGGACCACAGCTGATGGCGCAAACGGTGGCGAACCTGACCGGCCTGGCGATCGACCATTACCTCTATGTGGACCTGGCTGGCTTCCAGCGGATCGTGGACACGATGGGCGGGGTGGCGATGTGTATCCCGTCCTACAACGTCAACACCCCGGGATGGCTCACCCACACGGTGTCCCCCGGAGAATCCGAGCAGGTGTACTACGACGAGATCGGCCACATCGCGGACCCGGACGCCCATCTGAACATCGAGCCCGGCTGCCAGCATCTGAACGGGACCGAGGCCCTCGCGTACGTTCGCGCACGCCATCTTCCCTGCGACCACATCCCAGACTTCGCCAGGATCGGACGGCAGCAGCAGTTCCTCCGCGCGGTCATCAATCAGCTGCTGCGTCCGGCGATGGCCGTCAAGGCCCCCTCGCTCATCTCGCCGATCCTCGAAAGTCTCCGTCGAGACAAGGGGTTCCTCCCGAGTGACCTCGTGTACCTGGCTGGGCAGCTGCGCGGTGTCTCGACAGGGGCGGTCGAGTTCCGCGCGGTTCCCGGTGTCGCCGCGTGGGAAGGCACCAAGTCGGTGGTGAGGATGGCTCCGTCTGCTTCGAGGATCTTCGCGGCGATCCGCGAAGGTCGTCCGCTCGGCAGCGCCGGGACGCAGCTGCTCAGCACACCGCCCTCCGAGGCCAACACGTCGGTCGCCGTCGTCGATGTGGGCTCCCAGGGGAAGGTGGGCCCTGTCTCCCGATCGCTCGCGGATGCCGGCTTCGACGTCACGCCAGGCCTCTGGACGGAGGACGAAGGCCCCTCGAACGTGGACGGAAACGCTATCGTCTTCCGACCCGGTGCAGATGCGGAGGCGCGGGTCGTCGCTGCGTACTTCCCCGGTCTCCCTCTCGTCGAGTCCGAGGAGCTCCGCGGGACGCAGGTTGCCCTCGTGATCACACGCTCGTACGCCCCTCAGGAGCCGGAGGAAGGCGGCGAACCACCTGCGAGCGAATGCCCCTCGACGCCTCAGTAGCGTCGCGCGCGGTCGAGGTCGATCATCTACCGACCGGCGGCCGCCACAGCCTCATGCAGGACGTCCGCGGTCGCCTTGGCCGTCGTGCCCCACTCGTAGCGGGCTGCTCGCTGGAGCCCAGCGGCCCGGAGTCGCTCGCGGAGCGATGCATCGGTGACGATCTGCACGAGCCCGTCGACGATCGAATCGTCCTCCGACGGGTCCACCAAGACCGCTGCGTCTCCCACGAGCTCGGGCAGCGAGGAGGTGTTCGAGGTGAGGACCGGTGCGCCGCATGCCATCGCTTCGAGTGCGGGGAGCCCGAACCCTTCATAGAGCGTCGGGAAGGCAAGCCCGAGCGCTCCCGAAAGCAGGGCCGCCGCGTCCTCGGATGGGACGAAGCCGACGAAGGACACCTGCCGACGCACGCGCTCCGGGATCGCCTCCATCGCAGGTCCGTCGTAATCCGACCCATCCCGCGTCCACGGAGCTGAACCCGTGACCACGAGGCCTGGCCGGATCCGATCGGGTATCGCTGCGAAGGCTCGAAGCATCCCGTCGAAGTTCTTCCGCTGATGACGACCCAGGAACACGAGGTACGGACCGTGGATCCCGAATCGCGCGCGAACGTCGTGGATCCGCTCGTCGGAAGCCGGCGAGAAGACCGTGTGGTCCACTCCGAGTGGGACCACGACGACGTCCCGTGGATCGACCTCGTAGAGCCGGAGCAGATCGGCGCGGGTCGCTTCGGAGGGCACCAGGATCCTCGTGGCCGAGCGCACGGACCGCTCCACAGCTCGCGTCCACCACCGGACTGCTTGGGGCGCGGTTTCCGGGAAGAGCCGGAACGCGAGGTCGTGCACCGTCACGACGAAGGGCGTCCGTCGCGAGGATGGTGGGACGAAGTTCGTTCCGAACACCACGTCGCACGGGGCCACGAGCTCGACCAGAGGGATACCCAAGCGTCCGGCTCGAGCGAGCAATCGCGAAGGCAACACGACGCGCTTCTCGATCACACCCAGACCGTCGAAGTGACGCCGGGGTTCGAGGATCGACCGGAAATGCACGTACCACGCGAGGTAGTCGTTGCCGGGGTCGACGATGGGGAGATGGCGGAGCAGGTTCCAGACATAGGTCCCGATGCCGGTCCGCTCAGCGAGCACCGCCGGGCCCGCATCGACTAGGAATCGCATCGAGCTCTGCGGACCAACGTCTCGTCCCTCATACGCCTTCCAGCGTACCGGCGGAGAAGCCACCATCGGTCCTGCACTTCGGACGGTTCGACACAGCCGACGCACGGCTGCCGTCGGCTAGCATCCGGCGATGCTGATCGCTCTCGTCGACCCAGGGGCGTACACGCCGCCCTACGACGACCGTCTGGCATCTTCGCTGGCCGCGCGAGGACATCGCGTCCATCTGCTGACTGCGCCATTCCGGTTCGGTGAGACGCCACGGGCCGACCGGTATCGCCGTGAGGAGCTCTTCTTCCGCCTCAGTTCCTCCCTCTTCCGCCGCACCCCCCGGTCGCGATGGCGGCTTCCCCTGAAGGCGATCGAATACATCCCGGGGACGAACCGATTGCGTCGTCGGATCGACGAGCTGGACCCCGACGTCGTTCACTTCCAGTGGCTCGTCCATCGTCCCGACATCGACCTGCGATGGTTACGCGCGATCGCCGCTCAGAGGCGGACCGTCTTCACGGCTCACGACCTCTGGGCGATGCTCGAGAGCCGCGAGGGCGAATGGCGGCGGGTCTTCGAAACCGTCGATCGGGTGATCGTCCACTCTCGCCGAGGGGTGGACGAACTCAGTCGTCTCGGCCTGGCGAAGGAACGGATCGCTCGGATCCCGCACGCGGTCTTCGACTCCGATCAGATTCCCGACCCGGCGCCGCCGGTCGGCAGCACGTTGCTGGTCTTCGGGGTGATCCGAACCTACAAGGGGATCGATGTGTTGCTCCGTGCGCTTCCGGAGATCGCCCGGAGGGTGCCCGAAGCGCGGCTGATCGTCGCGGGCGACCCGCAGGATCCGGTCGAGCCGTTCCTGGCTCTCGCGGATCACCTCGGGATCGCCGGCCTCGTTGAGTGGCGCCCCAGGTTCCAATCCGAGGGCGAGATCGACACGCTGATGACGGAGGCCACCGTGGTCGTGCTTCCGTACCGGCACCAGGTGGATTCTTCCGGAGTCCTCGCGAGGGCTCTGGGCCGCGGGCGACCGGTGGTTGCCACGAGCGTCGGCAACCTCGGGGAGACGGTCGAGGAGTTCGGCGCTGGCGAGGTGGTGCCACCTGAGGACGTCGGCGCGCTCGCCACGGCATGCATCCGCCTGCTGACGGACGCAGGGGCTCGTGAACGAGCGATCCGGGGAGCGCTGGCCGCCCGGAGAACGCTCACCTGGCAGGTTTCGGCCCAACTGCACGAACAGCTGTACGCCGGTCTCAGCGAACCGGGCGTTCCCAACCCTTGAGTCAGAAAGTCATGATCTCTCGCGGTCGCCGTCAGATGCCGGCGCGTTCCCTTCGTCGTCTCCGGACAGCGAGGCGGGGACCGCCGCTCCGATCGGGCGCGTGTCGTTACCGGGATCTGGCTGCCTCTTCGTAAACCTCAGCAGCGACCGCAGCCGTGCGATCCCAGGTGAAGGTGGCCGCTCGTTCCCTTCCTCTCTGGCCAAGTGTTGCCGCAAGCGTACGATCGTCCAGCACTCGCTCGATGGCCTCTGCGATCGCGTCGACCTCGCCTGGATCGACGATCAGTGCTGCATCGCCTGCGACCTCTGCCGTGGCGGTGCCGGCCGACGTCACGACCGCGGCTCCTTGCGCCATCGCATAGAGAACTGGGAATCCGAATCCCTCACCGAGACTGGGGTAGACCACGGCCGAGGCCCTTGCACACAAGGCGTCGAGGTCGCCAGGGGGAACCGCACCGAGCCGCCGGCACCGCCTCCCTAGCCTTGCCGAAGCCGCTTCCATCTCAGCGTCCCAGCCCGGCGGATTCCAGCCTTGCGGGCCGGCAAGAACGAGGTCGTGGTCCGACCTCGGGAGCTTCCCGAATGCGTGAAGGAGCCGAGGGAGATTCTTGCGTCGCTCGATCGTTCCGCAGAAGAGCACGTACGGGCGTTCGAGACCGTAGCCGCGGACCACCACCCTCTCGGCCTCATCGCCCCCGAGTGATCGTGCGCGAACCCCCCACGGCACCAACCGCAAGCGCTCTGGCTCGATGCCCGCGGCACGACACGCGTCGATCGAGGCCTGCGAGGGGCACACAACGAGCCGGGCATGGCGTCGCGCGAGCTCGAAACCTCGCCTCAGAACGGCGGCGGAATGCCACGAGTAATAGTCGGGGTGACTGAGGAACCACAGATCGTGCACGGTCGCGACCAGCGGGGCCCTCGATGGTGGCACCACGTAGCCCATGTCATGCACGACGTCGACGGGACCCGTCGCTCGCTCAACTCGGGGCGCCCGCAACCACTGCCAAGACTCGTAGAGCGCTCGCCGGGGCAGGGGGAGTTGTCGCACGGGCACGGGCGGCGCGAACGGTTCGAGAGGGGGCTCGCGATGCCACGCTGCCACGCCCACGAGATCGATGTCGCCGCGCGTCCGGAGCGCCCTCAGCAGCTCCACCGTCGATGTCGCGATGCCGCCCGGGACGTGGTGCCACGACTGTTCGACCGTTACTGCGACGCGCATGCGGGATGGCCCCTATCGGACATCAGATCGGATCGGGGGGAGGGACCCACGCTGGTACTCTAACGAGACCCGGGCTCCGGGTTCGTCGGATCCTCTCGTCTGGCCCGGAGGCCCAGTGCGCGTCACGATCGTCAACCTCTTCTACCCGCCCAACCTCGCGGCGTCGGCCCATCTCGCGGCCTCGCTGGCCGATCATCGGGCGGCGCTGGGCGACGACGTCACCGTCGTCTGCGGGCGGGGTGGCTTCCTGGGCGGCGCCGAGCGCGGCGCACGGTACACGCGAGCGGCTAGCGCGCCGACAGTGATTCGCCTGTGGACCCCGGCACTCGGCAAGGCGACCAACGTTCGTCGTCTCGGGGACTACGTCGCGTTCCTGATCGGAGCGGTCGGGCGACTGATTCTCATGCCCAGACAAGACGTTGTGATCGCCCTGACGACCCCGCCGTACGCGCTCGTGGCCGCGGTTGCACACCAGCTCCTGCACCCTCGCACCAGGGTCGTCCTGTGGTGTCACGACGTCTACCCCGACGCCGCCGAGGCGTTCGGCACGATCCGTCCGGGCGGGTTCGTATCCCGGATGCTCCGCGCGGCCTCGAAACGGCTGATGCGGCGGGTCGATCACGTTGTCGCCGTCGACGACGCGATGTTGACCCGGGCGCTGACTGGATACGTGCGCGACGGCTCACCCGCCGGCTCGGTTATCCCGCACTGGGAGCCGGTCGCCAGATTCCCTCGCGGTCGCCGATCGAAGCCGTGGGCTGGGTACGATGACGTGGCGCTGGCGGACAGATTCGTCGTGCTCCATACGGGGAACTTTGGGGTGGGATATCGCGCGGAGGGGATCGCTGACGCCGCGGCCAGTCTGGCTGACGACCACGTGACGTTCCTGTTCGTCGGCGGGGGCGCCCGCGTGCCCGAGCTCGCTGCGGAAGTGGAGCGCCGGAAACTCCGTAACGTCAGCTTCCATGGATATGTCCCGCGCTCGGAGACGGCGGGCGTCCTGGCAGGAGCGCAGTGCGCCCTCATCTCCCTGGACAATCGATCGCTCGGGATCATCAGCCCCTCGAAGATGCACAGCAGCCTTGCGATGGGCCTTCCGATCGTCTACGTGGGCCCGCCCGGCACCAATGTGGACGATGCGATTCTGAGGTACCGCTGCGGATTCTCGATCCGGCAAGGAGACGTCCCCGGCATCGTCGAGGCGATCCGGCGGCTCCGCGACGACAGCGGCCTCGCCGACGAGCTCTCGCGGAACGCCCGGCGCGCCTTCGAAGAGACCTACTCCGACCGCAGCACGCTGCCTCAGTTCGATGCCCTCCTGGATGGCCTCATCCCGACCGAGCGCCATTCCGTCGAGAGATAGGATGACCCGTCGCGAAGGGGGGAGAACTGTGGCGGGCGACGCGATCCGGGTGCTCTTGGTCGGGACCGGGGAGGGCTTCGGATCCGATCTCGAGCGTGACGGGTTCGAGGTCACCCGGATCCCCGACCTCGCGGCCCTCGGTCCCGGCTCCGAGCAGGATGGAGTGATCGTGGCCCTGGACGATGTGGGACCACTCGAAGCGCTCGAGACCCTCCGCCAGAAGACACCTTCCGCGGCCGTCATCGTCCTCACTACCGCCGGCCGGCAAGCCGACGGTGCCGTCGCGCTGCATGCGGGAGCGGACGATCATCTGGTCATCGGCTCGATCGCGGAGGGGCTGCTGCCACGAGCGGTGCGGTACGCGGTGGAAGTTCGCCGGATGCGGCGTGAACTGGCGACGACCGACGGATCCACCGGACTGCCCAACCTCCGAGGCTTCGTCGCGATCGCGGAGCATCAGCTCCGGATGGCCGCCCGCGCCGGAACTCCGTTGGTACTGCTCTTCATGCGGTTCGACGAGCAAGGAGGGTCCGAAACGCCGAACGACGTCGACGAACGCGCCGCCGAGGCCTCGGACGTGCTGATCAGCGCGATCCGCGAGTCCGATCTGCCCGCGCGGATCGCCGAGGACACGTTCTGCGTGCTCCTCGCGGGCGACGCGAAGGGGGCCGAGGTCACGGTCCTCTCGCGGCTGGTGGAGGCGATCGCGGTGCACGATGCGAAGACGATGGATCCGCAGCCGATCTCGCTCTCGATCGGCAGCGCGATCTTCGATCCCTCGGACCCCGTGGGCCTCGGGGATCTGCTCGACGCGGCCGAGGCCGGCATGCGCCCTCACTCATCCGAAGGCCGATGAGCTGCGAATACCCCGGGAGACCATCGGATCTTTTGGCGGATCCTCTGGCGGATCTCCCGAGAGGCGGGCGCCACGAACGCATCGATGACGATCGACCCCGGCCGGAGCGCGACCGTGCGCTCGGTTGAGCCCGGCGGAGCTCGTGACGAGGACCTCCTGCGTCGTCTCGTGGCCGGCGACGACCAGGCGTTCCGCGAGCTCTTCAGCCGCTACGCGGCCGCTGCCCACGCCCTCGCCTTCCGATTGGTCCGACAGGCGCAGGTTGCGGAGGAGATCGTCCAGGAGGCGTTCCTCGCCGTGTGGCGGAACCCGGATCGCTACGACGGGACTCGCGGATCGGTCCGATCCTGGCTCATGGGAACGGTCCATCACCGAGCCGTGGATGCGGTGCGACGGGAGCAGGCGCAGCGGCGCCGGGCCGAACAAGCATCGGGGATGGGGCCCGGCATCGAGGAGGATCCGGTCGACGACCTTCTCGCGGCGATCGATCTTCCACGGGAGCGCAAGCTCGTGCGCACCGCGCTCGGTGCGCTCCCGGACGAGCAGCGCGAGGTGATCCAGCGGATGTACTTCGAAGGGCTCTCGCAATCTCAGATCGCCGAGCGGACCGGTGTCCCGCTCGGGACCGTGAAGTCCCGCACGCTGCTCGCGATGCGCCGGCTGCGCGCGAACCTCGGGGAAGGCAACCGATGATCCGCGACCACGCGCTGATCGACGAGCTCCTCGCGGCCCAGGCCCTCGACGGCCTGGACGCCGGCGACGCGGCGCTGCTGGAGCGGGAGCTCGCCGCGCACGGCGACTGCGAGGAGTGCCGTCGGCTCGAGGTCGAGCACGCGGAGGTCGCGGGGATGCTGGCGCTCGCGCTCGACCCTCGTCCCGTCCGCGAGGACATGGCGGATCGGATCCTCGCCGAGGGTCGGACCGCCACCCCACCGATCGAGCGCCTCGAGTCCCGGCGAGACGCCCGGCTCGGATGGTGGCAGGCAGCCTTCGGCGTCGCGGCGGCGGTCGCGTTCGTCTTCGCGATCCTGCTGGCGACCCGAGACGGCGGAAGCACGGGCGTCCCCGGGTCCGCGATCGTGGCGTTCGAGGGCGCGGCCCCAGGCGAGCTGGCCATGTCCTTCACGCCCGGCGAGTCCGGCGCCCTCGTGTGGGCGACCGGCCTGCCCGATCCGGGACCGGGGAAGGTCTACGAGCTCTGGATGATCGAGGATGGCGAGCCCGTCCGTGGGGCGTGCCTCGCTCCGGAGGGCGGTGCCGTCGCGGCCTTCCTCGACGCGGATCCGTCGTCCGCGGACCTCATGGCCGTCACCGTGGAGTCCCAGGCGTGCCCCGACGCTCCGACGACCGACCCGGTCTACACGGCGGACCTGGGCACCGCCCAGTAGGACGTCGCACGGCGTGGTGTCGATTCGCGGTCTCGAGGTTCCCTAGGCTCCGAGCGTCTCGCGGAGGACCATCGGCAGGATGCCGCCGTGACCGAAGATCGCCACCTCCGCCGCCTGGTCGATCCGGACCGTCACCGGGAAGGGATCCGACGACCCGTCTTCGCGCACGACCTCCACGATGGCGTCCTGCCCCGGAGCGATCCCGATCTCCAGGCCCCGGATCGAGTAGGTCTCGCCGCCCGAGAGGCCGTGGCCCTCGGCGGACTCCCCCTGCTTGTACTGGAGCGGGAGGATGCCCATCCCGACGAGGTTCTGTCGGTGGATCCGCTCGAAGGACTCGGCCAGGACGAACCGCACGCCGAGGAGTGCCGGTCCCTTCGCCGCCCAGTCCCGGGACGACCCGCTCCCGTACTCCTTGCCGGCGAGGACTCCGAGCGGCGTCCCTTCCTCCGCGTAGCGGACCGCGGCCTCGTAGACGCTCGTCACCTCACCGCTCGGGAGATGGGTCGTCCACGGTCCCTCGGTGTCCGGCGCGAGCGCGTTCCGCAGGCGAACGTTCGCGAACGTTCCCCGCATCATCACCTCGTGGTTGCCGCGCCTCGCCCCGTACGAGTTGAAGTCCCGCTGCCGAACCTGATGCTCGAGGAGGTACCGGCCGGCGGGTGAGTCGGGACGGATCGCGCCCGCGGGCGAGATGTGGTCGGTCGTGATGGAGTCGCCGACGGCGACGAGGATCCGGGCGCCCTCGATGCGGGACCCCTCGACCTCCCCGGCCCCCACCGGATCCGTGGACACCTCCTGGAAGAACGGCGGCTCGCGCACGTACGTCGAATCGGGGTCCCAGTCGTACGCGGGCCCGGTCGGCGTCGGGAGCGCGGTCCATCGCTCGTCGCCGTCCCAGATCTTGGCGTACTGCTGGGTGAACTGGTCCTCCGAGACGGCTTCGGCGATCACGTCCGCCACGTCTGCCGGGCTCGGCCAGAGGTCCCGGAGGAAGACCGGACCATCGTCTCCTTCGCCGAGGGGCTCCGTCGTCGGATCGAAGTCGATCCTGCCGGCGAGGGCGTAGGCCACGACCAGCGGCGGGGACGCCAGGTAGCTCGCGCGGACCTGCGGGTGGATCCGCCCTTCGAAGTTGCGGTTCCCGGACAGGACCGCCACGACGTTGAGGTTCTTCTCGTCGATCCGCGCCGCGACCTCGTCGGGCAAGGGCCCGGAGTTGCCGATGCACGTCGTACAGCCGAACCCGACGAGATCGAAGCCGAGTTTCTCGAGGTACGGCGTCAGACCCGCACGATCCAGGTAGTCGGTCACGACCCGCGACCCCGGCGCGAGCGAGGTCTTCACCCAGGGCTTCGATGCCAGGCCGGCCTCGATCGCGCGCTTGGCGAGCAAGCCGGCGCCGACCATGACCGACGGGTTCGACGTGTTGGTGCATGACGTGATCGCGGCGATCACGACGGAGCCGTGCCGGATGTCGTCGCCGTTCGGGGTCACGTCCTCGGTCCATCCTCGTTCCTCCCCATCCGCGGCGGGGGTCCCTCCCTCGCCGACGAATCGACCGAGCTCGGTCGGCTTCGGGTCGGGCTCGAGATGGCGGTGGAAGGCGTCGACGAACGAGCTCCACACGTCGGGGAGGGCGACGCGATCCTGCGGCCGGCGAGGACCCGCCATCGAGGGTTCGACCGCCGATAGATCGAGGTCCAACGTCTCCGTGAAGGTCGGCGGCTCATCGGCATCGGTCCGGAACAGCCCCTGCGCCTTCGTGTACCGCTCGACGCGATCGATCAGCTCCCCTCGTCCCGTGAACCGGAGGTACTCGAGCGTCCGGTCGTCGACCGGGAAGTAGGCGGACGTGGCCCCGTACTCGGGACACATGTTCGCCAACGTCGCTCGGTCGGCGATGGCGAGGGAGGAGAGGCCGACCCCGTAGAACTCGACGAACCGGCCCACCACGCCGTGGGCGCGGAGCATCTGGGTCAGCGTGAGGACGAGGTCGGTCGCGGTCGTGCCCGCGGGGAGCTCGCCCGTCACCTGCACACCAACCACGTCGGGCTGTGGGAGGAACGTGGGCTGACCGAGCATCGCCGCCTCGGCTTCGATCCCGCCGACGCCCCATCCCAGGACCCCGAGCCCGTTGACCATCGTCGTGTGGGAATCCGTGCCCATCAGCGTGTCGGGGAAGGCCACGCCGTCCCGGACGCTCACGACCTGACCGAGATGCTCCAGGTTCACCTGGTGACAGATGCCGGCGCCGGGAGGGACGACACGGAGTCCGTCGAAGGCCTGCTGGGCCCATCGGAGCAGCGCGTAGCGCTCACCGTTGCGCCGGTACTCCCACTCGATGTTGGCCTCGTACGCGTCCTGGGAGCGGAACAGGTCCACCTGGACCGAGTGATCGATGATCAGGTCGACCGGCACGAGCGGGTTGACGGCGGCCGGATCTCCGCCCCCTCGGGCGACCGCACCCCGCATCGCGGCGAGGTCGACGACGGCCGGGACCCCCGTGAAGTCCTGCATCAGGACCCGACCCGGCATGAACGCCACGTCCGCCGCCGGCTCGGGCCACCGCGCGAGCGCGCGCACGTCCTCGTCCGCGACGTCCCTCGAACCGGCCCGACGGAGGAGGTTCTCGACGAGGATGCGGACCGTTGCCGGGAGGCGGCTGACGTCGGCGACGCCCGTCTCCGCGAGCCAAGGAAGCGAGTAGATGTCGAGGGCTCCGTCGGCGGTGTCCAGCCGCTTCCGGGCGCCGGCGAGTTCCGAAGTCATCCGATGGTCCTCTCGTCGTCTCTCTGTTCTCCCGGCCATCCTCCCACGCAGACGGAGGAACCCGATGGGAGCCACGTCGGCCGGATGAGACGTCAGACGCCCTCTGGGGCGTCCTTCGCGGCCCGAGCGGTGTCGATCGCCTCCTTGTGCGCGATCCGGCGCTCTCGCCGGAGCTTCGCCTCCCGCTGGCGCCGACGTTGCGTGTCCGTCTCGGCGACCAGCGGGCTGACTGGTCGAGGACGGCCCGCGGGATCCACGGCGACGAAGACGAGGTACGCGCTGTTCACGTGCCGGACCGCCCCGGTGAGCGGGTCCTGCGCCTCGACCCGGACCCCGCATTCCATCGAGGTCCGGCCGACGTCGTTCACGCATGCCTTGAGGACGACGACCTCGCCGATGTGGACGGGCTCCAGGAAGGACATCTCGTCGATCCCGACGGTGAGGGCCAGGCCCCCGGAATGCTTGATCGCAGCCAGACCGGCGGCCGTGTCCACGAGGCGCATGATCGCGCCCCCGTGGACGTTCCCCGCGATGTTCGCGTCGGTGACCTCCATCATCTGGGTGAGGGTCACCTCCGAGTCGGAGACGGTGCGCGCGCCGGACGAAGACACGCGCGAATCCTACGCGGGGCGCTCAGAGGGGGTCGCCGGAACGCCGATAGCATCGGACGATGCGGTTCTGGGCCGGAGCGTTGACCGTTGCGCTCGCGACGGTGGGGTGCGGGGAGGAACCGCCGGCGCCCTCGGGCCCCACTCGAAGCACGAGCGTGAGCGAGACCACCTCGATCGGTCCCGAACCCCCGTCCCTCAGCCCCGAGCCGAGTCCGAGCCGCGACCCGGAGGCCGGGGCCATGCCCACGGTGTTCGTCGCGGACCTCCCACCTCCCGACCTCCCCCCGGAGGAGCTGGTCCCGACAGGCGCCAGCGTGACGGGCGAGTGGTTCACCTCCACCGACCGGGGAGCCGCGGTGCTGATCGCGTGGGCAGAACCCGGCACCGACTTCTCCCGGCTCCCCCGAGGCTTCGCCGTTTGGCGTCGTTTCGATGCGGAACCACATTGGCGGACGGCTCTCATCACGCGGCACGATCCCGAAGACGGCATCCAGGAGATCCAGATCACCACGGGGGACCTGACCGGCGACGGTTCGGACGATGCCCTGGTCTTCGAGGGGGTCGGTGGCTCCGGGGCGTGCGGGCGATGGTCCGTGGTGGATCTGGCCCCGGTGCAGGAGACATACCGGCGAGATCTGTGCGACGGGCGCGTCGAGCCAGGGCCACTTGACTCGCCGGGCCTCGTGCTCACCGAATCGGTCTATCGGCAAGGCGACGCCCATTGTTGCCCGAGTGCGATCCGGCGGACGACGCTGATCTGGGCCGGCACGACGTGGCGGGTAATGGGCAGGACGCTCGTCGAGCATTGAGGTGGGCGGTCGGTCCGTCCGACGTGCCCGAAGGACCGGCATCCGACCTAGGTCCTTCGACGCTCCCGAATGACCAAGAGGAATCCCCCGGTCGGCACTGAACCCGCTCGGGAGCCGTGCCGATAACGAGGCCGGGAGACCGTACAGGGGGCTGGTAGGTACATGCTGACTGGGAACGGGCTGGCACGCAGGATTCACACCGCGCTCATCGCGCTGCTCGTGCTCGGCGTCGCCGGTTCGTTCTGGATGAGCGTCCGCGCCCGGGCGACGGCTCGCGACGCCGTCGCCGAGCAGGCGGAGGCTCTCGTCGACAGCTCGCTCACCCTCGTGTTCGATCCCGAGGACCTGCAACGGGATCTTCCCTCCGAGCGGATCCGGGAGCTCACCCACGCGATCGACGACGTCGTCTTCGATCCCAGCGACTTCGAGAGCGTGATCCTCTACGCGTCGAACGGCGAGATCCTCTTCTCGACCGAGGACGGGAACATCGGCCAGCAGCTGACGGGAGAGCGCTCGCGCATCAGCGCGGCCTTCCGGGGTGAACCCCAGACCCGGCTGGTGGATGGGCGTCTGATCGTAACGGTCGGGCTCCACTTCCCGTCCGGTGCCGGCACAACGGCCGCCGTGGAACTGTCGCGACCCGCCGACGACATCGCGAGCGCCGCGGGACCGTGGCGGACCAACATGTTCTTCCTCGCCGGCGCCTTGATCCTCGTCGCGCTCGCGGCCGGAGCGCCCAGGCTCCGAGGAGCCGAGGCGTCGGACGGTCAGCAGGTCCGACAGCGGGTCCCCGTGATCCCCGGGCGCATGCCGGGCGCGTCGGCGAAGCGCGTGATCCAGCCTCCCCAGCCGGGGATGAAGGAGGAGGCCGAAGCCCGTCGTCGAGCCGAGACCCGCGCTCAGGAAGCGGAGCAGCGGGTGACCCTCCTGCAGGATCAGTATCGCGCCACCCTCGACGAGCTCCAGGCGACACAGCGGATGCTCCGCGAGCAGCCCCCGGGTCGGAGCCGCGAGGACGAGGAGCGCGCGGTCAAGGCCGAGTCGGCCGTTCGCGCGCTCGAGCAGCGCCTCCACAGCGTCACGGCCGAGCGCGACCGGATCGCCGGTGAGCTGCTGGCTCGCCGGGACACGATCGCCGGACCGGCCACCGAGGACCTCAAGCTGGTGGAGGCCGAGGCGATGGGCCTGCGGGCGGAGCTCGAAGGGGCGCAGACACAGCTCTCGATGACGATCCAGCAGGTGGAGACGCTGCAGCGTCAGGCGGAGCGCTCGCGTGAGCTCCAGGAAGAGCTGGACGCTGTGCAGCTGGAGGCACTCCACGCGCGCGACGCGATGGACGCGATGGGATCGGAGCTGCGCGGTGCCCGCACCGAGCTGGACGACGCGCGGAGCGAGCTCCGGGCGCTGCGCAGTGAGGAGCAGCGGGCGGCCGAGCTCACCGACGAGCTCCGGACCGTGAAGGCCGAGGTCGAGAGCCTGCACGCGTCGCACCGAGCCGAGCTGGTCGAGCGGGAGGCGGAGCTCGAGGACCAGGTCCGCGCGCTCCGCGAAGAATTCCAGACCCAATTGGCCGAGGCTGAGACCCGGCACGCGGCGGAGATCGCCAAGACCGAGCAGGAGTACGAGGATCGCGTGACGGCCGTCGCGCGGGGCGCGGAAGAGGCCAGCGCTCGCGTGGCCGCCGCCGGCGCCGACCTCGAAGCGGCACGGGCGGAATCGGAGGCGCGGGTCGTCGACCTGGAGAGCGCTCGCGCCGAGCTCGAGGCGGCGCATGACCGCATCGCGCTTCTGCAGCAGGGGCTGTCCGAGCGCCAGGGTGCCTTCGACGGTGCGGCGAACGAGGTCCGTCGGGCCCAGGAGGATCGCCACGCGCTCGCCGAGGAGATCGCGAAGCTCAAGGCCGCGCTGGACAAGGCACAGGCGGAGGCCGCGTCGGAGCGCGCGAGCCGGGTGGCGCTCGAGAGCTCCGATGCCCTGACCCAGGAAGAGTCGGCCCGCCTCGCCGAGCAGGTGGAGCGCCTCGCCGCCGAGCTCGAAGCCGCTGCCCAGGCGAACACCGAGACGAACCGCCGACTCCAGGAGATGGAGGCGAGGCGAGCGCTGGAGGTCGCCGAGGACGAAGGTCGCGCGCACCTCGACGAGCTGCTGACGGCGACCCAACAGCGGCTCGCCGGACAGAGCGAGAAGCTGATCGGCGCGGAGGAGCGGGTCCGGGAGATGGAGCGGCAGGCAGCGCTCGACGCCGAACGGCTCGAGGAGCTCCAGGCGGAGCTCCGGCAGCACCAGATGGCCGATCAGATGCGCGAGCTCCAGGCCCCGAAGCACGAGCATCGGGAGACCGATGACGCCGTGCCGGCGGATGATCGTCGGTTGTCGACACCTTTCCTGAAGGAGATGTCGATGGACGCGCAGAAGACGATCTCGCGGATGATCGGGGTGACGCAGCTCCTCAAGCACAAACCCGGCGCCAAAGAGCAGGCACAGCTCGTCCAGCAGCTCACCGCGCATGCCCGCCGACTCGACAACACGATCCGCGACCTCTCCGACATCGACTCCCTCGTGACCGGCACGATCGCGCTCGAGTGGCGGAGCACCGACCTCGAATCGTTGATGCGCCGCGTCGTTGACGAATCGGGGATCGAGACGGACCAGGACGTGCGGGTGGAGGCGGAGCCCGTCACCATCTCGGTCGACCGCACGAGGACCGAGCAGATCCTGCTCGGTCTGCTCGGGGGCGTCGCCGACCGCACACCCGCGGGCAAGACGATCACGGTGCGCCTCCTCCACGAGCGGGGCGGAGCACTGATCGTCGTGGAGGACGCGGAGGCCTCGTCCGAGACTTCCCTCAGCCCCATGGTGCGCCGGCTCGCAGAAGTGCAGGGCGGGTGGGCCAAGATCGAACCCCGCGATGGCGGCGGCTCCTCGTTCACCGTCTTCCTCCCGGCGGGCGGGGCGGCCGGCCCGGCGCCGTCGGAGCCGGCGGAGGATCGGTCCGATCCCGAGCCCGAGCCCGTCGCGGACGAGGTCGAGCACGACCCCAACCATTGGGTGAAAGCCGAGCAGGCACTCGTCCGCGAGCTGCGTCAGCTCTCGCAGGGCAAGGCGAAATAGCCGCTACGCCGTCCGCAGGACGAGCGCGTCTCCCTGTCCTCCGCCGCCGCAGATCGCAGCGCCTCCGAGGTCGACACCGCGCCGCCGCATCTCCATCACGAGGGCGAGGACGATCCTCGCGCCCGAGGAGCCGATCGGATGTCCGAGGGCGATCGCTCCCCCGTTCACGTTCACGATCTCGTCGTCGACGCCGAGCAGCTGGGCGGAGTGGATCGGCACCGAGGCGAAGGCCTCGTTGATCTCGA
>DATFGG010000155.1:0-8627 GCA_035249665.1 Actinomycetota bacterium
CGCCCGCGAACGTCCACCCGAACCGGTTGACCTTGGAGATGCCGAGCGCCCGGAGCTGCACGTCGAGGAGGGTCCGTGCCTCCTCTCCCGCACTCGGCCGAGGTTCGTCGAACGGAAGGCTCCTCGTCGCGAGATCCCAGACCCGCTCCTGGCCGGCTCTGCCCGCGATCATGACCTCTCCTTTGGCCCACAGGACCTCGAGCATCATCGAGGTGTTCCTGCCGCCGTCGTTCCACCCGCCGGTCTGCCAACCGACCGCCGAGCGATCCTCGAATGCCCGGGTGGGCAGGGGCCCCTCGTCGCGCAGCCGCTGCAGCACGTACCGCCGGAACCGCGGATTCTCGCGGAGGTACCGGCGGACGTACGCGTGCCGCCCGCCGCCGGGGCCCGGGTAGCGCCGCATCGTCTCGCGGTGCACGGTGAACTACGAGGTCGGCAGGATGAAGGCTCGGTACTCGAACAACGAGCGGTCCCGCCACAGGAGCCGCTCGAGCTCCTCGATGCGGAACCGTCGTCCGAGCCGGGACCACAAGACGAGGTGCTCGGTCCGCGCCACGGTCCGCGTCGGGTCCATCTGCACGCTGCCGAGCTGCTTGACCACCTCGAGGACCGACCGTGGCCGCGGCGCCGACAGCAGTTGTGCGGTCACGGCCAGGCGCCGCGCCCGCTGGAGCGAGATCGAACGAGGTTCGGCCGGGCTCACCCGGCGTGCTCGGCCGCGTCGGCGTCCGGCTTCGTGCGATGAACCGCACCGTCGGGATGTTCCGGCGGCGAGTAGAGCGAGTACAGCTTCAGCTCACCCTGGCCCGTGTTGATCACGTTGTGCCAGGTCCCGCCCGGGATCACGATCGCCCAGTCGTCGGAGACGTCATGCGACTCATCGACCCCGTCCGCGTCCCGGCCGAACTCGACGCGAGCCTGTCCTTCCTCGATCCGGATGAACTGGTCGCGGTCCGGGTGCACCTCCTTGCCGATGTCCTCACCCGGAGCGAGTCGCATCACGGTGAGCTGCGTCTTTGCGCCCGTGAAGAGCACCGTCCGGAACGTGTCGTTGTCGAGCGTCAGGCGTTCGATGTCTCCGACCCAGCCGATCATCGACGGTTCCTCCCAAGCCGTGAGGGCGGGAGCCTAACGAACGAAGGCCCACCGGGAAGGAGGGCCTTCGTCGCGTCTGCGGCACAACGGGATCGTGGAGGTGGCGGGATTCGAACCCGCGTCGCAGGGCGACCGTCCGGGACTTCTCCGGGCGCAGCCGGTGGGGAGATCTCACCTCGGGGCTCCCACCGGCGGAGGACCCCTCGGCCAGCCCGGGTGCGATGTCCCTCAGGGGCCCCCGGGCGGAGCCCCCTCGGTGAGTCCTGCTTACGATGCCCGGTCCGGGCCGCAGGCCCTCCCGGACGGACAGCTACCTAGTGACTAGGCAGCGAGCGCGTACTCATCGTTGGCGCTTGTGTTGGTTCCGGCGTTTTTCGAGACTCCGGAGATCTCGGCCCGCTTCTCCCAGGCGATACACGCCCTGCTCGAAGCCAGTACACCCCCATATGTAGTTGTGTCCCCAGTATACGAGCGTCGGTGGCCACGCCCCGAACGAGGCTCCTACGCCGCCGAGGCGGCCACCGCTTCGCACTCCGGTATGTCCTTCGACACGTCGTCGAGCACCGGTGACTCGAACCGGCCAAGATCCTCGCCGATCGTGGACATCGAGGTCTGGATGTCGGTCCCGACGGTCTGGAGCTCCTCGCCGAACGCCGCCGGGTCGTCCGTCGGCATCGCCTCGACACGGTCGCGCGCGTCCTCGAACACGCCTCGAGAGTCGCGCAATCCCGTGAGCAGGTGCTGGGCCGCGGCGGCGCCGTCGTCGACGTCCGGGATCCCGACGTCCTCCACGTCGGCGATCACCGTGTCGGTCGAGGCGATCACGTCGTCGAGGAACGTGACCATCGCGTCCTTCAGCGCATCGATGCTCGACGGATCGAGGTTCGCTCGCAGGTCTTCGTTCAGGCCCTGGATCTCGTCGACCCAGTCCGCGATCGCGCCGCAGACGCCGGCCGCGTACGCCTCGGCCGACACGGTCTCCCCGCCCGATCCGCCGTCCGAGCCTCCGTCGGATCCCGAGCACGCTCCCGTCATGAGGATCCCCAGAGCTACCAACACGATCGCCATCCGCTTCCGCATCCCACCCGTCCTCTCGTCGGTCGGCGCTCGCCGCCGCTCCCAACCTATCGGCGGCGGCCCAGCTCCTGCTGGATCTCCCGCTGGTGCTCGCGCTCCGCGATCGCCTGACGCTTCTCATGGCTGCGCCGACCGCGCGCGAGGGCCAGCTCCACCTTCGCCAGCCCGTGTGTGAAGTACACGCGGAGAGGAACCAGCGAAAGGCGATCCTGCTGCTGGGCGTCCGTAAGCTTCGCGATCTCCTGTCGATGGAGCAGGAGCTTCCGTGGGCGCACGGGAAGGTGCGCCTTCTTGTCTCCCGCCTCGTAGGGCGGGATGTGCATCCCTTCCAGCCACGCTTCCCCGCCGCGCACGCGCGCGAACGCCTCTGCCAGCGACGCGCGTCCCCCTCGGAGCGACTTCACCTCGTCCCCCGTCAGCACGATTCCCGTCTCGAACGTCTCGAGGATCGTGTAGTCGTGGCGTGCCTTGCGATTGGACGCGACGGTCTGCTCGCCATCACGATCCTTGCGACCCATCAGGCTGCCTAGACGTCGAGGAATCGGCGCATGCCGATCGTGCCCGCGATGATCGCCACGAGCGCTGCCGCGACGAGGATCCACGGCGTGATCACCACGACGTCGCTGTTCTTGATCAGCGGGAGCCACGGGGCCGTGCCTCGCAGGTTGTCCACGACGAAGACCTTCACCAGGAACAGGCCCGCGATCGCCGCCGCCGCTCCGAGCATCGATTCGACGAGACCCTCGATCAGGAACGGGACGCGGATCCGCCAGTTCGTCGCCCCGACGAGTCGCATGATGCCGATCTCCTTGCGCCGGGCGAACATCCCCATCCGAAGCGTGTTCGCGACCAACCCGATCGCCGACGCGAGCATGATCACCGCGATGCCGAAGACGCTGAGGGACAGCACACGCGTCAGGGCATCGAGGCGATCCAGGAGCTTCTGGTAGTCGGCCACGTTCCGGACGCCGGGCTCGGTGCACTCCTGGTGCTGGTCTCCCTCGTCGTCCACGACCACCTGGCAACCGAGCGAGGCCGTGATCTGCTCGAAGTTCGTCACCGCCGAGAGGTTCACCCGCAGCGACGTCGGGATCACTTCCATGCAGTCCACGTTCTCCAGGAAGACAGCTTGGCCCTCGAAGAGCCGCTCGAACTCCTGGCACGAGCGTTCCTTGTCCCAGAACTCGACGTTGGCGACGGCGGGGACCTGCTGCAGCTTCTCTGTGAGCCGCCCGACGGTTCCCTCGTTCACAGGGTCGGTGAGGTACACCTGGACCTCCACGTTCCCCGTCAGCACTCGGGTCACGAGCTCGAACTCCCGGGCGATCAGGAGGGACAGCCCGAAGAGGAACAACGCGATGAACGATGTGGACATCGCCGCGAACGCGACGACGCCGTTGCGCCGCAGACCCGACGCGGTCTCCCGGAAGAAGGATTCGAGACGAGGTGCCATCAGCTGTAGACGCCTCGGGATTGATCCCTGACGACCTTGCCCTTCTCCAGCTCGATCACGCGCTTCCGCATCGCGTCCACGATCGCCTGATCGTGCGTCGCCATCAGGATCGTGGTGCCGATGCGGTTGACCTTGTCGAGGAGCCGCATGATGTCGACGGAGGTATTGGGGTCGAGGTTCCCGGTGGGCTCGTCGGCGAGCAGCACGAGCGGTCGGTTCACACAGGCCCGCGCGATCGAGACACGCTGCTGCTCCCCGCCGGAGAGCTCGTCCGGATACGCGTTCAGTTTGTCCCCCAGCCCGACGTACTCGAGGATCTCCGGGACACGCTGGTCGATCACGTGTTTCGCTTTCCCGATCACCTCGAGCGCGAACGCGACGTTCTCGAACACGGTCTTGTCTTGCAGGAGCTTGTAGTCCTGGAAGACCGTGCCGATGTTCCGCCGCAGGTGGGGCACCTTGAACGAGGTGATCCTCGAGAGGTTCTTCCCCGCGACGAACACATCACCACGTGAGGCCTCCTCCTGCTTCAGAAGGAGGCGGATCATCGTGGATTTCCCGGAACCGGACGGGCCCACGACGAAGACGAATTCGCCCTTGTCGATCTCGACCGAGACGTCTTCCAGGGCGGTGACGCCGTTCCGGTACGTCTTGGTGACGCGTTGAAGGCTGATCATGGCGTGTTGAATGCGACCGGGAGATGGGGTCGGCCAACCCTACCAGAGGTCTTCCGCGAGAGCGGGGAAGGTGCCGTAGGCTTCCTCCGTGGACGCCGCGGATGCGAGCCGGCTCGCGTCACGCGGGGTGCGGCGCACGGCCGCCTGGCTCGGACCCGCCCTGATCGTCGTGTCCGTCCTCTTCGCGCTCCGGGGTTTCGTCGTCGGCGGCGCTCTGACCAACCAGCATCCGGACCTCCTCACGTTCTGGCTCCCGCGCTGGTCCTTCCTGGGGGACTCCATCGCCGCCGGCCGGATCCCGATCTGGAACCCGTACGAGATGGCCGGGTACCGCTTCGCCGCCGACCCGCAGAGCGGTTGGCTCTATGCGCCACCCATGGTCCTCTTCTCGACGCTGTCGCCCGGGTTCGCCATCCGTTCGTTCATCGTCCTCAACCCACTCCTCGCCGGCCTCGGACTCTTCACGTTCCTGCGGATGGAGTCGATCGGTCGGATCGCAGCGACGGCCGGTGGACTCGTCCTCGCGATGATGATGTCGACCTCCACGATCGCGATCTCGCTGCCGTTCGCCGGCTCGCTCGCGTGGACGACGATCCTCCTCGTCGCGGCGGCCGGCTCCCGCCGGAGCCAACGATGGTCCGGGCGGCTCGCGTGGCTGGCGCTCGGCGGCTTCGCGTGGAGCCAGGTGGCTGCCGCGCACATGAGTCACGGGCTCGTGATCGCGACGGCGTTCGCCACGGCCTACCTGGCGGCCGGAGCCGTCGCCGACGCCCGCGTCGCCCGGACGAGCGCGCGATCCGTCGTCGGGCCGGCGGCGTTCTTCCTCGTCGTGTTGCCCCTCGCCGCCCTGCCGATCCTCGTGCCGCATGTCGACTTCCTGGGTGGATCCAGCCTGCAGGGTGGATACGGCGCGCTCGGCGACGCGGGGCAGTCGGAGGTTGGCGATCCGCTCGGTTCGGACGGCGTCTGGGCGGCGTGGCCGCTGGGGTTCGCCTCGGCGCCGGGCGCCTACGCGGGGGCGGTGGCGCTGGCGTGCGTCCTCGTGGCGGCTCGCGCATCACGACTCCGGGCGCTCGTGATCGCGGTCGGAGGGCTCGCGCTCGTCGCCTACGTCCTGACCTCGTCGTTCCTGGTCGGGGCCCGATGGTTGCGCTCGCTCATGCTCGAGATCCCCTTCGGGGACGTCTATCTCCACAATCCGGGCCGCCTCCGGTACGTGGCCGTCTTGGCGCTGCCGATCCTGGCCGCCGCCGGACTGCAGGGGCTGGTGGAACGACCGCTCTCGCGTCGCGGCGGTATCGCCTGGATCGGAGCCGCCGTCTCCGTGTTCTTCATCTGGCCGCTCGGCGCCGGTGGCAGCGCCGTTCGGTTCGGGATGTTCGCCGCGGCGCTGCTGGTGACAGCGCCGGTGCTGTTCGGGTTCGCGACGCGCCGCTGGCGGTGGGCCTCGGCGACCGCGCTCGTCGGCCTGCTCTCGATGGAACTGGTCGCGAGCGCCCTCTACGCGCAGACGTACGAGGGCGGCACCGTGTTCACCGGGCTGGAGACCGGCGAGCATCCCGCGCTCGTGCCACAGGTCCTGCGCTTCCCATCGCTGAGCGAGGACGACTACCTGGTCGCCACGCCGATCGTCGAACACATCCGACGGCACCCGGGCCGCTACGCTACCTGGGCCCCGCCCGCCGCCTTCTACGAGAAGGGGTACCTGTGGATGAAGTCCCCCCTCGACTGGCCTGCGCTCGCTCCCAGCCGAGGTTCGCTCTTCGGGATCCCTGACGCCCTCGGCTACAACCCCGTGCAGCTCCCTCGCTACTGGCGCTACATCCGTCGCACGAACGAGCTGTCGGTCTTCTACAACGCCTCGGTCCTCAACGTGCCGTCTCCCGAGGACGTCCGCGTGCTCGGGTTGCGGTACCTGGTCGTCCCTACCGGCATCGAACCTCCCGTCGGCGGTCGCGTGGTCGAGGAAGCCGACGGCTACTCGCTGTGGGAGCTGGACGATACGCAACCTCTTTCGACCGTCACCTCGATGGTGGAGTTCGTTGACGGCCTGCCCTCGGCGATGGACGAGGTCACGACGAGCGGCTTCGATCCAGCGGAGCAGGCGGTGCTCGAGGCCTCGAGGGATGTCTTCACGTGCGTCGGCGAGTGCCCTCCCACGGCCCCGGCGGTCACGACGACGATCTCCGGGTCCGAGCTGGTGATCCGGATCCAGGAGTCCGATGGTGGCATCCTCACGATCCGGAACGCCTACGAGGCCGGCTGGCGGGCGGTCGTGGACGGTCGAGCCGCGACCACGCTCCCGGTGGACGGGTTCCTCCAGGGAGTGGTCCTCCCCCCGGGAGCGCGAGAGGTCGTCCTCACCTATCACGACGACGCGGTGATGCTCGGACTGGCGCTCGGGGCCGGTATCTGGCTGGTCCTCCTGTCGGCGCCGATCGTCGCGCTCGCGTTCGAACGGCGGAGGCGAGGCGGTGGCGGGGCTAGACCGACTCGCCCGCCGCCGCCCGTCGTCTGAGCTCGGCCTCGATGAATCGATCGATGTCCCCGCCGAGGACCCGCGACGGGTCGCCCATCTCGAGCTCGGTCCGATGATCCTTCACCATCTGGTACGGGGCCAGCACATAGGAGCGGATCTGCGAGCCGAAGTCCACGGCCTTGCGCTCGCCTCGCAACACGTCCATCTCTTCGTCTCGCTTCCGACGCTCCAGCTCCGCGAGACGGGCTTTCAAGATCCGCATGGCCACGGCACGGTTCTGGAGCTGTGACCGCTCGTTCTGGCACGCGACGACGATCCCCGAGGGCAGGTGCGTGATCCGCACGGCGGAATCCGTCGTGTTGACCGACTGTCCGCCCGGGCCGGACGAGCGGAAGACGTCGATCCGCAGGTCCTCGTCGGGGATCTCGACCTCCTCCTCCTCGGCGGCCTCGAGGAGCGGGATCACGTCCACCGCCGCGAACGACGTGTGCCGGCGCTTCTGTGAGTCGAACGGGCTGATCCGGACGAGGCGGTGGACGCCGCGCTCGGCCGACAGGAGCCCGTAGGCGTTCGTTCCGTGCAGCATGAACGTCGCGGACTTGACCCCCGCCTCCTCCCCGTGGTGGATCTCGTCGATCTCCAGGCGGAAGCCCAGCTTCTCGGCCCACCGTCCGTACATCCGCAACAGCATGTCGGTCCAGTCCTGGGACTCCGTGCCGCCCGCGCCGGCCTGGAGCGTGGCGATCGCGTCGTGGTCGTCGTACGGCCCCGAGAGGAGCGCCGTGAGCTCCACCCCCTCCAGCTCTCGCTCGAGCCTTTCGAGGCCGGCTTCGAGCTCCCTCATGAGCTCGGGGTCGCTCTCGTCCTCGAGGAGCTCGTCGGTGGCTTCCAGGTCCCCGAGGGAGCGCTCGAGGCGTTCGTAGCGGTCGAGGTGATCACGCAAACGCGCGAGGCGCTGGGTCAGCTCCTGACCGCGGGCGGGATCGTCCCAGAGCGATGGATCGGATGCGTCACGCTCCACGTCGGCGAGCTGGGCACGCTTGCCTTCGATGTCAAAGGAACTCCTTGGCGGCCAGGATGCGGTCGCGGAGCTTCCCGATCCGTTCGGTGTGATCGCTCATGCGCCCGATTCTAGTGGCGGCAACCCGATCTCCCCTCCCGTGACGAGCGTCACGTCCTCGATGTGCTCGGCACCACCGACGGGATGCTCCCCGGTCGGTACCGTCGCCGTGAAGCACCAGACGCGCGGCGAGGAGGACGACGGTGAGCACGAGGAGCGAAGCCCTCAGCCCAGGGATCTCGTGGAACGCGACACGCGCGGCGAGCGTACTCCTGGTCATGATCATCGCGGTGATCGCACTGCTGTTCTGGCCGTCCTTCGAGACCGCTCGCCCCACGGTCCCCGCGGCGCGGGAGTCGTCGACCGGGCTCGCGGCTCCGCACCAACCGATCGTGGTCGACGGCAGGGTGTGCGTGCAGTGCCTGCCGTGACCTGACAGGAGAGAGGTACCCCCCTCTCATCGGCGGCCGGCCGGGCCGAAGGCCCGGCCGGCCGCCTCCTTTTCCGCTCCGGTTGGGTGGCGGGCGGCGACACCGGAAGGACGTGGCGAACGTCACTCCCGGTCCGTGTGGCCCGGCACCGACCTCACGCGGTGCGGTGCCTAGGGTCGGTCCATCGACAAGATCCCGAAGGGATCGAGAGGAAAGGGGGAGCCATGAGCGCCCAGGGAGCAACCCTCGGAAGAGGGACCGTCCACATCCCGATCTGGCCCGCGGCCGTCGTCGTGGTTCTCGCCACCGCCGTCGCCACGCTGATCGGACTGTCCTCGACCGACACGATCGCGCC
>DATFGG010000156.1:0-3370 GCA_035249665.1 Actinomycetota bacterium
GACTCCATGCCACCCTCGGAGCGCCCGATAATCCGACCAGGCCCTGAACGGGCCGCAACCTGCCGTTCCTCCGGGGGATCCCGTGGCTCGATCGATCCGAGATGAAGAACCGCTGCTCGCGGGCGGCGACATGCTCACGGCCGTGGCCTACTCGGCCGAACGGCTGCTCCTGGCTCCGGATTGGCGGGATGCGATCGACGACGTGCTCATGCACCTGGGCGTGGCCGCCGGCGTCAGCCGGGCCTACCTGATCCAGGTCGACCCGCCGGACACGGGGTATCGGGCGACCCAGCTCGCCGAATGGTGCGCCCCGGGGGTGTCGTCGCAGTTCGAGAACCCCACCCTCCGGGGCGCCTCCCTCGCCGACGCGGGGTTCTCCCGATGGATCGGCCTGATGTCGTCGCGCGCGACCGTGCACGGGATCGTCAGCACGTTCCCCGAGGACGAACGGCTCGAGCTCACGAAGCAGGAGATCCGCTCGATCGCGGCGTTCCCCGTGTTCGTGGACGGGGAGTGGTGGTCCTTCATCGGTTTCGACGACTGCGTCGACGAGCGGGACTGGACGGCGTTCGAGCTCGACGCGCTCCGAGCGGCCGCCGGGATGCTCGGCGCCGCAGAGCAGGCCGGCCGAGCCGAGACCCGCCGGCGCGACGCCGAGATCAGGTACCAGCAGCTCGTGGAGAAGAACCCCGCCGTCACCTACACGGAATCCCACCATCCCGAAGGGGGACGGTTCACCTTCATCAGCCCCCAGCTCCACGAGCTCCTCGGCTACACACCGGACCTCCCTCTCGGCGATCGTGACTGGTGGTGGGCACACGTCCATCCCGAGGACAGGGACGAGGTGCAGCTGGCCAACCGGATCTCCTTCTCGACAGGCGTGGACTTCGATCAGACCTACCGGATGCAGAGGGCGGACGACACCTGGGCGTGGGTGCGAGACAAGGTGCGACCGGTTCGGGACGGACGGGGGCAGATCCTGTATTGGCAGGGCTTCCTCATCGGCGTCACCGACCGCGTGGAGACCGAGGAACGGCTCCGGGAGGCGGAGGCTCGATTCCGTGCCATGGTCGAACGGATCCCCGCCGTCACGTACACCGACCACGTCGGTCCGGACGGGATCACGGTGATGGGCTTCGTGAGCCCCCAGGTCGAGGAGATCCTGGGGTACCCGCCTCAACGGTTCCTGGAACGAGGCGAGCTGTGGTTCGAGATCATGCATCCCGACGATCTCGCGCGGCTGCGCGCGATCGATGCCTTCAACAACGCCGACCTGGAGCCCTTCGAACACGAATACCGGATGCGCCATTCCGACGGCCACTGGGTGTGGGTCCACGATCGGTCGACCGCGGTCCTCGGCCAGGACGGCGAGCTCGACTACTTCCTCGGCTTCCTGACCGATGTGAGCTCCCGCCACGACGCGGAGGAACGTCTCCGAGAGGCGGAGCTCACGTTCCGCACGATGGTCGAGCAGAACCCGGCCGCCTTCTACATCAACGGGATCGATCCCGACGATCCCACGAAGTCGCTGACGCGCTACATCGGCCCTCGTGCCGAACAGCTGACGGGCATCCCCGCCGAGCAGATGATCGCCGATCCCGAGCTGTGGAGAACGATGATCCATCCGGACGACCGCGAGATGGTGTTCGAGGCGGACGCATCGAGCAACACAGACGGCTCCGACAGGTTCGCCCTCGAGTACCGGATGGTCCGCAAGGACGGCAGCATCGTCTGGATCCTCGACGAGGCGACCCTCATCCGCCCCGAGAACGGGGAGCCCTACTGGCAGGGGTTCCAGCTCGACATCACGGGACGCAAGGAGGCGGAGCAGCGTTTGCAGGACGCCCATGAGCACCTTCGCGTCATGGTCGACTCCGCATTGGACGCCGTCGTCAGCATGGACGTGAACGGCGTGATCACGGCGTGGAACCCGCAGGCAGAGACCACGTTCGGATGGAGCGCCGAGGAAGTGGTCGGCCGGTCGCTCGTCGAGACGATCGTTCCGCACGCCCATCGGGCGGCCCACAGCGAGGGGCTCCGGCGGTGGCGTGAGACGGGTGAAGGCCCCGTCCTGAACGCTCGCATCGAGATCCAGGGCCTCCATCGGGACGGCCGGCTGATCCCTGTGGAACTGGCGATCGTGCCGGTCTCCGTCGGCGAGGAGACGAGCTTCTCGGGATTCATCCGAGACATCAGCGACCGGAAGCGGGCACAGGAGGATCTGGAGCGGGCCCTCGAGGTCGAGCGCGAGGCAGCGGTCCGCCTCCGCGCCCTGGACGAGATGAAGGACACGTTCCTCCAGGCCGTCTCGCACGACCTGCGGACGCCGCTCGCTGCGATCCTCGGCCTTGCCATCACCCTCGAACGCGGCGACGTCGGCTTGCTGCCCGAGGAGACCAGGGAGCTCGCCGGTCGCATCGAGCACAACGCCCGCCGACTCGAACGCCTCGTGACGAACCTCCTCGATCTCGATCGACTCGCACGCGGTGTCCTGACCCCGGCGTTCGAAGCGACGGACGTGGGCGATCTCGTCCGCCGCATGGTGTCGGAGTCGGATCCGTCGCTCCGCGAGCAGGTGACGGTCTCGGCCGAGTCGGTGATCGTGCCGATCGACCCGCCGAAGGTGGAGCGCATCGTCGAGAACCTGCTCGTGAACGCCGTCCGACACACCCCGGCGGGGACCTCCGTCCACGTGTCCGTCACCGCGATCGCCGACGGGGCGATGATCCTCGTGGAGGACGAGGGGAACGGTGTCCCGCACAACCTGCGGGAGCGGGTCTTCGAGGAGTTCAGTCAGGGTACGGACGCGCCGCAGCCTTCACCGGGCGTGGGCGTCGGCCTGACCCTGGTGCGACGGTTCGCGGAGATGCACCACGGGCGCGCCTGGGTCGAGGAACGGGAGGGCGGAGGCGCGTCCTTCCGGGTGTTCCTCCCCGCGGTGCATCCGGAAGAAGCTGCTCCTCTCCAGCCCGCGGTGAGCCTCCGCGGCTAGAGGGTCGGCCAGGCTTCGACGACCGGATGGTCCTTGGAGGCCGGACCGACCTGAGCCGCGCCCCCCGGCGAGCCGACGCCGCTGATCTCGTCGCTGAACCACTCGGCGTTGATCGCATTGAACTGCTTCCACTCGGCGGGGACGTCGTCCTCATAGAAGATCGCGGTGACCGGGCACACGGGTTCGCACGCGCCACAGTCGACGCACTCGTCGGGATGGATGTACAGCATCCGCGGGCCCTCGTAGATGCAGTCGACCGGGCACTCGTCCACACAGCCGCGGTCCTTCACGTCGATGCAGGGCTCTGCGATCGTGTACGTCATGCCATTTACCCCTTTTCCACGGTGCCGACCTTGTGAACGGAGTCTACCGCCGGCG
>DATFGG010000157.1:0-3837 GCA_035249665.1 Actinomycetota bacterium
AGCGCCTTCGCGAGCGCCTCCTCGTCGACGATGCCCCCGCGCGACGTGTTCACCAGCCGGGCGCCGTGCTTCACCATCGCGAGCTGGTGCTCCCCGATCAGTCCGAGGGTGTCCGGGGAGCCCGGGAGGTGGATCGAGACGAAGTCGGACTGCACGAGGAGCGACTCGAGGGTGGGCATCACGTCCACCCCCAGCTCCTTGGCCCGCTCGCCCGAGACGTAGGGATCGAACGCGATCACCCGCATCCCGAAGGCCTGAGCGCGCGAAGCGACGAGCGTGCCGACCCGCCCGAGACCGATCAACCCGAGGGTCTTTCCCGCGAGCTCGACGCCCTGCCATCGTTCACGGTCCCAGCGGCCGGCATGGAGCTCGTGGTCCGCCTGCGGGACGTTCCGAGCCTGCGAAAGCAACAGCGCCATCGTGTGCTCCGCCGCACTGATCGTGTTCGACTGCGGAGCGTTCACGATCATCACACCGCGGCGCGTGGCGGCCTCGACGTCGACGTTGTCCACGCCGATGCCGGCGCGCGCAACCACCTTCAGACGGGGCGCCGCGTCGAGGACCTCGGCCGTCACGCGGGTCGCGCTCCGGATCACGAGCGCGTCGAACGGCGCGATCGCGCCGGCGAGGTCCCCGTGCGCGAGGTCCTCGCGCACATCGACGCGGAACCGTTCGCGGAGGAGCTCGAGGCCCGCCTCGGAGAGCTTCTCGGTGACGAGGACCCTCATCCCGAGACCGCGGCCTCCTGGAAGACCCCCTCCGCCGACGCCACGGCCGCGCCCCGCTTCACGGGATGGCCGAGGCGCTCGAGTGTCATCTCCAGGGCGGCGAGCCCGCGGATGATGTCGAGCTCGCTGAAGTAGCCGAAGTGCCCGATGCGGAACACCTTCCCCTTCAAGGGCCCTTGCCCGGGGGCGAGGATGCAGCCGAAGTCCGAGCGGATCCGGTCGCTGATCAGGTCCGCGTCGACCCCCTCGGGGGCGCTGATCGCCGTGACCGTCCAGTTCGCGTCGAGGCCCTCTCCGAACAGGTCCAGGCCCAGCGCCTTCACGCCCTCCTTGACGGCACGGGACAGGAGCTCGTGACGGCGATAGGCGGCGTCGACCCCATCCTGGAAATACAGCTCGAGGGCGGCGTGGAGCCCCTGCATCACGCTGATCGCCGGCGTCCACGGGTTCTCCGGGTCGGGGAGCTCGGCGAACCGGCGATAGATCGACCAGTCGAAGTAGAACCGGGGCAGCGCGGCGCTCTCGTGGGCCGCCCAGGCACGCTCGCTGATCGCGACGAACGCGATCCCGGGGCTCGCCGACAGCGCCTTCTGCGAACCGCCCACCGCCACGTCGATCCCCCAGTCGTCGAACGCGAACGGCACCGCGCCGAGGCTGCTCACGACGTCGGCGACCACGAGCGCGCCGGCGTCGTTCGCGACCCGGGCGAGCTCCTCGACCGGCTGGATCACACCCGTCGACGTCTCCGACTGGGTGAGGAGGATCCCCTTGGCCGGGCGCTCAGCGAGCGCGTCCGAGACCCTCGACGGGTCGACCTTCCTTCCCCACTCGTGCTCGACCGTGCGGACGGTGAGACCCATCGCCGTGGCGAGGTTGCGCCAACGCTCCGAGAAGAACCCGGCCAAGGGGACCACCACCTCGTCGCCCGGCGAGAAAACGTTCTGGACCGCCGACTCGAGGCCTCCGGTGCCCGAGGAGGTCATCAGCAGGACGTCCGCGTGATCCGTGCGGTACAGCTCCTTCAAGCGCGCGGTCACGTCGCGCATCAAGCGACCGAAGCCAGGCCCTCGGTGGTACACGAGGGGACTCCCCTGGGCGAGCAGCACCTCGGGAGGGATCGGGGTGGGTCCGGGGGCGAGGATGATCTCCGGCCTGTCCATGCGGGCCTCCCTGTCGTGTCCGTTGGCCGTTCTTCCCCGCCGTCGTGGCGGCGAGTGCAGCCGCTTCGCAGCGTAGCAAGTGCGTAGGTGAGGGCAAGGTTCCGACAGCCCGCTGCACCGGCAAGGAACCGCAGGTCCGTATCATCCTTCGGACGGGGCCCTGGCCGGGCCCCGAGGTGCGTCATGGCGACCCTTCGATTCCTGCTGAAGCGTTTCGCCGCCCAGCGGCTGCTGGGCCTCGCCGTCGTGGTCACGCTCGCCTTCTCCGTGGGAGTCCTCGTGGCCGGGCCGATCTACGCCGACGCCGCACGGGAGGCGATCCTCTCGTCCGAGGTCGCCGGCGCAGCCCCCACCGTCAAGAACGCGCGGTTCCAGGTCTTCGGGGACGGCTCGTTCGACTGGGGCGGCGCCGACGGGGTCATCACCGATGGGATCGACTCGCTGCCTCTGCTCGAGACCGTGCGGCAGGGGCTGGGAACGGTCCGTCTCGGCTCGCCGGCGGGTCCGTCCGTCGCGATCCTCGCGCGCGAGCGACTCGAGGAGCACCTGGACATCCGAGGAGCGCCACCGGGCGAGGGTCAGGTGGTGCTCCATTCGGGCGTGGCGCAACTCCTCGGCGTTCGCGTGGGGGACGAGCTCGCGGTGATCGGCCCCACCGGCGAGCGGATCGCGCTTCCGGTGGTCGGCACGTACGTCAGCCCGGAGGGGAACGACCCTTACTGGTTCGGCTCGCAGAGCCCGTTCCCGGCTCCGGACTCGACGCAGCCACAGCCGGCGCTGGTGGACATCGACACCATCGTTCGCGCCACCCAGGACCTCGAACTCACGACCCAGTACTCGTGGGATGCGTTCCTGGACCTCTCCGGCGTCCCGTTCGAGCAAGTCTCACGCGTTCCGGACGACATCGGGCGGATCTTCTCGAGCCTGCAGGGTGAGACCGAATTCGGTCTCAGCTCCATCACGTTGGTCTCGGGGCTCGACACGCTGCTCGAGATCGTCCGACAGCGGATCGCCGACCTCGCGGTCCCGATCTTGCTGGTGGTGTTCCAGATCGGAGCCGTCACGCTCGCCGTGCTCGCCGGGGTGGGTGCCCTCGCGCTCACACGCCAAGCGTTCGAGCTCGCCGTGCTCCACAGTCGCGGCTTCCGCCGCGGCCTGCTCCTCGCGGCGCAGGCATCCCAGGCGGTCTTCGTCGCGATCGTCGCGTTCCCGCTCGGGCTGCTCCTCGGGATGGGCCTGGCGGCGCTCGCGAGCACGGCCAACGGCCCCGATCTCCCCGGGGTGAGCTTCCCGATCCGCCTGAACGCCGCCGGGCAGCAGTTGGGCCTCGTCGCCGCGGTGATCGGCTGCTTCATCCTGATCGGTCTGTCGGTGCCCTACGTCTCGCGGACGATCCTCGAGGAGCGACGCGCGGCGTCCCGGGAGGACCGGCCGCTCCTCGCGCGTGTGCCGGTCGAGCTCTTCGTCCTGCCGCTCGGCGTGTTCGCGTTCCTCCAGCTGCGGACGGGAACGGGGCCCGAGGCCGGATCCGGAGAGATCGACCCCTTGATCCTCGTGGCGCCCACGCTCCTCCTGTTCGGCGGATCGTTCCTCGCCCTCCGGCTCCTCCTGCTCGTCTTCCGCGCGCTCGACACACGGATCGGCGGAACCCGTCATCTCTCGCGCTACCTCGCGGGCAGGCGCGTCGGCCGATCCCCTGGGACGGGCTTCGCCGCCGCGCTTCTGCTCCTGCTCTCGATGGGCCTCCTGGTCGTGTCGACGTCCTACCGAGCGATCGTGCTCCGCAACCACGAGGACGCCGCGCACGCCCAGGTAGGCGCGGATTGGCGGATCGACGTGACGCCCCCCGACGACATCCTGTCCGTGATCGAGAGGATGCCCCCGCTCACCACCTCCGTCGTGCGCACGGAGCCGCGGCTCGAGAGCGGCACGTTCAACCTCCCCCCGAT
>DATFGG010000158.1:0-2454 GCA_035249665.1 Actinomycetota bacterium
TGGAAGATGTTGCCTTCGGTCAGGCCCGTGACGTCCTCGATGTCCTTCGGGGTGATGAACTGCGAGCCCACGATGTGCTGGCGGATCGTCGGGAACCGCTCCGCGATCGTGTCGATCACGTTCTGCCCGAAGGACTCCCGCGCCGCGTCGTCCCAGACCGCGTCCCCGGCCAGCCGGTACGGCGCGTACTGCACGAAGCAGCTCATCACGTGGCCGCCGGGAGGAGCCATCGTGGGGTCCACGAGCGTGGGGATGATCATGTCCACGTACGGGCGGCGCGAAGGACGTCCGTACTTGGCGTCGTCGTAGGCCCGTTCCATGTAGTCCAGCGAGGGGGAGAACGAGATCGCACCGCGGAGCCACTCCCCCCTTCCCGGTTTGCACGCCAGCTCCGGGAGGCCGTCGAGCGCCAGGTTCACCTTCCCGCTCGAGCCGCGGTACTTGTAGCGCAGCACTTCTTCGCGGAAGGCGGGATCGAGCGTGCCGTCCTCGAGCAGCTTGATGAACGTCCAGCGGGAATCCAGCGAGGACAGTACGATCCCCGCCTCGATCTGCTCCCCCGACTCCAGCGTCACACCTGTGGCACGACCGCCACGCACGTCGATCCGCGCGACGGGCGCCTCCGTCCGGATCTCCGCGCCTGCCGCCAGGGCTGCGCTCGCGATCGCGTCGGAGATGCTCCCCGTGCCACCGCGCGGCACGCCCCAGGCGCGGAACGCCCCGTCGATCTCGCCCATGTAGTGGTGGAGCAGCACGTACGCCGTGCCCGGCGAGCGGGGTCCTTGGAACGTGCCGATGATGCCCGAAGCGCTCATCGTCGCCTTGAGCGGGTCCGTCTCGAACCACTGGTCGAGGAAGTCGGCGGCCGACATCGTCATCAGCTGGATGAACGTCGTCTGCAGCCGCTTCGGCAGGTCCTTGAACGTCTTCGCGAGCGGCGTGAGCGGGAGCCAGTCGCGGACCGAGATCTTGCCGGGGTCCGGCGGCACGATCGACAGGATCGGCTTGATGAACCTCGCCATCTCCGCCATCAGCGGTCCGTACTCCTCGTAGGCCTCGGCGTCGTTCAGCGACCAACGGCGGAGCTCGCGGACGGTGCGGCCGTGGTCGTTGACCCGCCAGAGCGAGTCGTCGTCCAGCGGAGTGATCGTCCCGTCGAGGGGCAGGATCTCGAGCCCGTGCTTCGGTAGCTCGAGCTCGCGGATGATCTCCGGGCGCAGGAGCGAGACGACGTAGGAGAAGACGCTGAACCGGTAGCCGGGGACGATCTCCTCGGAGACGGCCGCACCGCCGAGGACGTGCCGGCGCTCGAGGACCAGCACCTTCTTCCCGGCCTTCGCGAGGTACGCGGCGGTCACGAGGCCGTTGTGGCCTCCCCCGATCACGACGGCGTCGTAGCGCTGCGGCATCCGCGTCCTCTTCGCTCTTCTCGTCGGCGCTCTTCTCGTCGGCGCCATCCTTCTTGGCGCTTCCTTGGGGCGCCCTTCTCGGCACCGGGTCGCCGGAGAAGGCTATCCGAACGCCGTCGGCGTACGGCCGCCGATGCTAGCCGTGAGCCAGCGGCGGAAGCGGAACGGCCTTTGACCTGAAGTCATCCGGCCGGGCCGGGCCCGCCGATCGCCCTCGGCTAGCCTGTGCCCGATGAGCGTCGGCACGGCCTTCTTCGAGCGTCAGCGGGAGCTGAACACGAAGCTGGCGTGGGGCGACTGGTCCGGCTACCACGCCGCCGCCGTGTTCGCGGACTTCGTGGACATCGAATACAACGCGATCCGCGAGGCGGCCGCCGTGATCGACGTCTCGCCCCTCTACAAGTACGAGGTGAGCGGCCCCGACGCCGCGGCGCTCCTCGACCGGGTGATCACGCGTGACGTCTCCCGCGTGGCGGTCGACCAGGTGATCTACACCCCCTGGTGCGACGAGGAGGGGAAGGTCATCGACGACGGAACCGTGACGCGGCTCGACGAGGACCGATTCCGCGTGACGGCCGCCGATCCCTCATTCCGGTGGTTCGCCCTGAACGCCACCGGGCTCGACGTGCGGATCGACGACATCTCCGAGGCGACCGCGGCCCTCGCCGTGCAGGGACGCCTCTCCCGCGACGTCCTCGAGCGGGCGACGGCGCAGGACTGGTTCGACCTCCGCTACTTCCGCCGCCGCCCCGGCTCGATCGGTGGCGTGGAGGTGGATGTCACGAGGACCGGGTACACGGGTGATCTCGGCTACGAGCTCTGGATCCCACGGGAAGGTGCCCTCGCGGTCTGGGACCGTCTCTTCGAGGTCGGCGCCGACTACGGGGTGCGGCCGGCGGGGATCCAGGCGCTCGACATCTGCCGTCTCGAGGCCAGCCTGATCCTGATCGAGGCCGAGTACACGAGCGCCCGCCACGCGTTCTCGCCGGAGCTCAAGTACTCACCCTTCGAGATCGGCCTCGGACGCCTCGTCGCCTTCGACAAG
>DATFGG010000159.1:0-9254 GCA_035249665.1 Actinomycetota bacterium
GCGAACGCCTGCTGGTTCACGCCCTGGTCCGTCGTGACCAGGGCGAACGGCAACAGGATGTAGCCCGCCTGCGCGATCCCCGAGTACGCGAGCAGCCGGACGAACTGCCGCTGCTGCAGCGCCACGAGGTTGCCGATCGTCATCGTGGCGATCGCGAGGAACGCGAAGATCGGCACCCAGAACTCGTGTTGACCGATGAACGCCACGAACATCAGCTGCAGCAGCCCCGCGAAGCCGGCCGCCTTCGACGCCACCGCCAGGAACGCCGCGACCGGGACGGGCGCGCCCTCGTACGTGTCCGGCGCCCAGAACTGGAACGGGAACGCGGAGACCTTGAACGCGAACCCGACGACCACGAACAAGATCGAGGCGAGGGCCATCGCCTCCTGGGACGGGTCCAGCTGCCCCAGAGAACCGGCGATCTCATCGAGACGCGTCTTCCCGCCGGTCAGCCCGTAGATCAGGCTCATGCCGAACAGCATCACGGCCGTCGAGAGGACGCCGATCAGGAAGAACTTGAGCCCGCCCTCGACGCCGGTCACGGTCCATTTTCGGAACGCGGCCATCAGGAAGCCGGGCGCCGAGACGAGCTCCAGGGAGATGAAGAGCATCAGGAGATCGCGTGAGGACGGCATCAGGAGGCAGCCGAGGAACGACGTGAGCAGCAGGAAGTAGTACTCGCCCTGGTAGTAGCCCGGCTGGTCGAAGTAGTGGCGCGAGACCGCGAGGACGATGAGCGCGGCTACCAAGAAGAACACCTTGAACAGGATGGCGAAGTTGTCGACGACGAACGCGCCACCGAAGGTGGCGCGTTCGTCGCCCAGGAGCGTCAGCACCGCGACGAGCGATCCGAGGACCCCGATCAGCCCGATCGGCATCGACCCCCACTTCAGGCGCGCCGGCAGGAACAGGTCGACGACCAGCACGAGCAAGATCGTCCCCGCGAGGATCAGCTCCGGGAGGATCGCGTGGTAGTCGACGGTCACGAGGTCCTCAGCCCCCCGCCCCGAGCACCGCCATGATGCCGCTCACGGCCTCCTGGCTCACGCCGAAGATCAGCCGCGGGAAGAGCCCGAGCGCGAGGATGAGGACCAGCAGCGGCGTCCACGACATCCACTCGACGCTGTGGATGTCCCCGAACGCGTGCTCGTTCCAGCGCTCGGGCATCGCGCCCATGTTCACGCGCTGCAACATCCACAGGAAGTACCCGGCCGTCAGGATCGTCCCGACCCCGCCCGCCACCATCAGCACGCGGAACAGCCCGACCTGACCGCCGAGGAGGGCCTCGTTCGGCCGGAACGCCGACAGCAGCGCCATCACCTCGCCCCAGAACCCGGCAAGGCCCGGCAGGCCGAGGGACGCGATCGCCACGAACGCGAAGACCCCCGCGAGCTTGGGCATCCGCTGCGACATCCCTCCTCCGATCTCCGCGATCTGCCTGGTGTGGTAACGGTCGTAGATCGATCCCACGCAGAAGAACAGCATCCCCGTGATCACGCCGTGCGCGACCATGCCGAAGACCGCCGCCTGGATCCCGATCTCGGTGAGGGTCGCGATGCCGAGCATCACGAAGCCCATGTGCCCGACCGAGGAGAACGCGATCAGCCGTTTCAGATCCCGCTGCGCCAGACACGCGAGCGCGGCGTAGACGATCGCGATCGCCGCGAGGACCCCGATCCAGGGGGCGTAGGCCTTGGCTCCCTCCGGGAGCACCGGCAGCGCGATCCGGATGAAGCCGTACGTCCCCATCTTCAGCATGATCCCGGCCAGCAGCACGGAGCCGATCGTGGGTGCCTCGGTATGGGCGTCCGGCAGCCACGTGTGGAACGGCCACATCGGGACCTTGATCGCGAACCCGAGGGCGATCGCCCCGAACACGATCAGCTGGAACGTGTGGGTGAAGCCGCCCCCCGAACCGAACTCGGTGAGCTTGACGAGGTCGAACGTGTGCGGATCCGGTCCGCTGAAATACAGGGCGAGGAACCCCAGCAGCATGAACACGGAACCGAACAGGGTGTAGAGGAAGAACTTGATCGCCGCGTACTCGCGGTTGGCCGACCCCCATATCCCGATCAGGAAGTACATCGGAACGAGGACCATCTCCCAGAACACGAAGAACAGGATCAGGTCGAACGCGATGAAGGTGCCGGCCATCCCGGTCTCCAGGAGCAGCATCAGCGCCAGGAAGGCCTTCGTGCGACCCGGCTCCGGCACGAACCGCCACGTGTAGACCGCGCACAGGAACGACAGGAGGAACGTGAGGACGTAGAGCGGCATCGAGATGCCGTCGATGCCCACGTGGAAGCGCGCGCCGATCGCGGCGATCCAGTCGACGTCGAGCACGAACTGCAGCGCGTCCGTCCCGTAGTCGAACCCGATCGCGATCGCGATCGACAGCACCAGCGCGGCGCCGGTGAACAGGATGCCGAGACCTCGCACCATGCGGTCGCGGTCCCTCGGTACGAGGATGATCACCAGCGCGCCGACGATCGGCAGCAACGTGGTGATCGTGATCGCCGAGCTCTCCCAGGTCATCTCACACTCCTACGCGATCTGCACGAACACGATGGTCAGGACGACGACGCCCGCGAACAGCAGCACGGCGTACCACTGCACGTTCCCGGTCTGCAGGTACTTCAGGAGGCCGCCGGTGGCCCCCGTCAGGCCGCCGACGGCGTTCACGACGCCGTCGACGAACGTGCGGTCGATCCAGCTGACGAAGGTGGCCAGCCCACGGGTCACCCAGGCGGCTCCGTTGACCACGCCGTCGAGAACGTGCTGATTGGTCCAGTTGACGCCCGCGGAGAGCCGGTCACGGATCGGGTAGACGATGCCACGCATGTAGAGATCGTCGATGTAGTACCGACGCTGCAACACGTTCCACGCGCGCCGGAACGACATCAACGGATCGCGCTCGCGCCGCTCCCGGTACAGCCGGTACCCGCCGAGGATCCCGGCGGCCGCCGCGAGGGTCCCGACGACGGCCACCCAGAACACGAAATCCGCCTCGTGCGGATGCTCGAAGTAGACCCAGTCGCCGAACACGGCGCCGAGCTGCGGGGCTCCGAGGAACCCCACGACCACCGACGCGCCGGCGAGCCCCACGAGGGGGCCGGTCATCACGGCCGGCGACTCGTGCGGGTGGCCCTCGCCCGCGTACCTGCCGAAGAACGTGAGCAGGACGCACCGGGTCATGTAGAACGCGGTCATGACAGCGACCGCGAGGAGGACGTAGAAGAGCCACTGGTTGTGCTCCCACGCGCCCACCAGGAGCTCGTCCTTCGACCAGAAGCCGGCGAGGGGGAAGACCCCGGCCAGCGCTGCGGAGCCGATCAGGAACGTCCAGAACGTGACGGGCATCTCGTCCTTCAACCCGCCCATGTCGCTCATGTTGTTCGAGTGAACCGCGTGGATCACCGAGCCGGCGCCCAGGAACAGGAGCGCCTTGAAGAACGCGTGCGTGAAGAGGTGGAAGAAGCCGGCGGTCACACCCTCCGGTCCGAGCGAGAGGCCGGCCACCATGTAGGCGAGCTGCGAGAGCGTCGAGTACGCGAGGACGCGCTTGATGTCATCCTGCACGAGGGCGAGGAACGCGGCGCCGAGCGTGGTGATCGCCGCGACCACGCTCACGATCGTCAGCACGAACGGATCCGCGTGCACGAAGACCTCGAACATCCTCCCTACGAGGTAGACGCCGGCCGCCACCATCGTCGCGGCGTGGATCAGCGCCGAGACGGGCGTGGGACCCGCCATCGCGTCGGGCAGCCAGACGTGCAGGGGGAACTGGGCGGACTTGCCGATCGCTCCCCCGAAGAGCAGGAGGGCCGCCGCGGTCACGAGCGCGGGTGACGTCCCCGGCCCGGCGATCGTCTCGCCGATCTCCGCGATGTTCGTCGTGGTGAATCCCGTCGCGAAGATCAGCGCGAAGATCCCGAACAGGAACGGCACGTCGCCGATCCGCGTGGTGATGAACGCCTTGATCGCGGCGCTCGAGTTCTCGTGCTCCTCGTACCAGTGCCCGATGAGCAGGTATGAACAGACGCCCATGATCTCCCAGCCGACCAGCAGCATCAGCAGGTTGTCCGCGATGACGACGGTGAGCATCGCGCCCGTGAACAGGGACAGGACGACGTAGAACCAAGTGAACCGCACGTCCCCGTGCATGTAGCCCAGCGAGTAGACGTGGACCGCGAGCGACACGGCCGTGACCACGACGAGCATCACGGCCGTGAGGCCGTCGACGTACTGCCCCACCTCGAGGTGGAGCGGTCCGATCTCGAACCACTCGATCCCCTCGGGTGCGTAGGTACCGCCGCCCGTCACGAAGTGGAAGAGCACGGCGAGGGCCATCACGAAGCCGGCCCCGAGCGCGGCGATGCCGAAGACCGCACCCTGCCCCGGCGTCCGCTTCCCGAAGAAGAGGATCAGGGGAGCCGCGATGAACGGGAGGAGCGCGATCACCCACGCGTATTGGATCGCGCCCGTTGCGCCGGTTGTCTCCTCGGCCGCTGCGTCAGCGATCGCGGTGAAGACGGCCCCTACCACTTGAGGAGGTTCACCTCGTCCACGTTGATCGAGGCCCGGTTCCGGAACAGGAGGATCACGATCGCGAGCCCGATCCCGACCTCGGCCGCGGCGACGGCGATCACGAAGAGCGCGAAGATCTGGCCACCCACGTCGTGCAGGGACGACGAGAACGCCACCAGGTTCACGTTCACCGCGTTCAGCATCAGCTCGATGGCCATCAGCACCATCACGGCGTTCCTGCGGGCGAGGACGCCGTAGACGCCCGCCGAGAAGAGGAAGGCCGAGAACAGGAGCACGAACGGGAGCCGGATCACGTCAGTTCCCCTCGTCCTTGCGCGCGAGCACGATCGCTCCGATCAGCGCCGCGAGCAACAGGAACGAGATCGCCTCGAACGGGAGGACGAAGTCACGGAACATCGACTCCCCCACCACCCCGGTGCTGCCGTGGAAGACCTCGAACGGCTCCGCATCGAGGGGGAACGCGTCCTGGATCAGGAAGGCGAGCCCCGCGAACACTCCGGCGGCGACCAGCAACCCGACCCATCGATGGGCGTTGTCGAGGGTGTCCCGGCCGATCGGGGCCTTCGTCAGCATCAGTCCGAAGAGGAACAGGATCACGATCGCGCCGACGTAGATCAGGATCTGCACCCAGCCGGCGAACTCGGCGCCGAGGAGGAGGAACGTCGCCCCCACCGACAGGAGCGCCACGACCAGGTACAGGGCGGCGTGCACGACGTTGCGGGCGGTCACGACCGCGATCGCGCTGATCGACCCCACCGCCGCGATGACCGCGAAGGCGTATTCCTGAGCGGTCACGAAGCCTGTTCCTCCGTGGGCACGGCGCCGTCCTCGAGCGCCGGCGGGGGAAGGACCGTGTACGTCCACTCCTCCAGCCGCTCCTTCTCGTGGGTCATCATGTCGAGGTCGTACTCGCCGTACTCGAATTCCGGGCTCCAGAACAGCGCGTCGAACGGACACACCTCGACGCAGATCCCGCAGTACATGCACAGGGCGTAGTCGATCGCGAACCGGTCGAGGACCTTGGCCGAGCGCGCCCGGCCGCCGCCCGCCGGGTCATGCGTCTCCTTGTGCGCGTCGATGTAGATGCACCAATCGGGACACTCGCGGGAGCACTTGTAGCAGACGGTGCAGTTGGCCTCCTTCAGAGCGATCACACCTCGGGTCCGGGGTGGGAGATCCGGCTTCACGCGCGGGTACTGCTGCGTAACGGCCGGCTGCAGCATCGTCTTGAGCGTGACCGACAGGCCCTTGGCGAGCCCGAGCCCGGTCCCGCGCTTGCGCGTCTGTTCCGCCATCTAGAACGCCACCTTCGCCACGGCCACGCCCATGATCAGCGCGAGGGACAGGGGGATCAAACCGAGCCACGAGAAGCGCTGGAGCTGGTCTTCGCGGAGCCGCGGGTACGTCGCGCGCAGCCAGATGAAGAAGAAGGCCAGCGCACCGATCTTGCCCATCATCATCAGCGGCCCGGGGATCGGGATACCGGGGAGCGGTTGGTAGCCGCCGAGGTACAGGACGGCCGCGATCCCCGAGAACGCGACGATCCCGCCGTACTCGGCGAGCAGGAAGAACGCGAACTTCAGGCCCGTGTACTCGGTGTAGGCCCCGAAGATGATCTCGGAGTCGGCGATCGGCATGTCGAACGGCGGCCGCTGCAGCTCGGCGAACGCGGCGATCATGAAGATCAGGAAGCCCGGGAGCTGCGGGACGATGAACCAGAGGTCCTGCTGCGCCTCGACGATCCCGATCATCGAGAGCGTGCCCGCCTGCATCACCACGGCGGCCGCGGCGATCACGAGCGGTAGCTCGTAGGCGATCAGCTGCGCGGCCGCCCGGAGCGCGCCGATCAGCGAGAACTTGTTCGCGGAGGACCAGCCCGCCATCATCACGCCGATCACGGAGACGCTGGACATCGCCAGGACGAAGAAGATCCCGACGTCGAGGTTCTCGGCGAACCACGAGTCGCTGATCGGCAGGACGACGAGGATCGTGATGTAGGGGATCATCGCTACCGCCGGTGCGAGGGAGAACACATTCCGGTCCGCGGCCGCCGGGACCACGTCCTCCTTCTGGATGAACTTCACACCGTCCGCGACGAGCTGCGCCCAGCCATGGAACCTGCCCGCTTCCATCGGTCCGAGCCGCGCCTGCATATGGGCGAGCCCCTTGTGCTCCACGTACCCGACGCCGAGGGGGACCACGAGGAAGAACCCGACCACCGCGATCGTCTTGAGCAGCAGGACGACCCAGAAGTTCGAGAACAGCGAGGAGAAGACCGAGACGCCGGTCTCGGCGAGGATCACTCGTCCTCCTCCACGTCCTCGCCCTCCACGAGCCCGGGCCAGGGCTTGACCTCGCGGGTCATCAGCGGGAAGTCCTTGCGGAGCGGCTGGCCCTCGAACGGCTCAGACAGGAGCAGCTTGACCGGCTTGGGGTGGCCCTCGAAGCGGATCCCGAACATCTCCATCGTCTCTCGCTCGTGCCAGTCGGAGGTGGGGAACAGGTCGGAGACCGTCGGGCAGACCGGGTCCTCGTACGGGAGCTGCACCTTGATCCGGACGTTGTGATGGTGCTTCGTGGAGAACAGGTGCGTCACGACCTCGAAGCCGCGTTCGGGACCGTAGTCGACGCCCCCGGTGAAGTCGCAGTAGTCGCATGCGAACTCGGGCTCGTCCCGCAGGAAGCGGCAGACCTCGCGGTATCGATCCACGCCGACGATGGCGACGGCGTGCCCGTGCTGTTCCTCGAACGCGAGGACGTCCTGCCCGAAGCGCGCCCGCAGACGCGACTCCACGTCCTCAGGAGACAGCGCTGTGGCCACTCGCCCACTTCTCCTGGATGTCCTCGTCCTTGATCTTCTCCTGCAGCTTCACGATCCCGTGCAGCAGGGCTTCGGGGCGGGGTGGGCAGCCGGGCACGTAGACGTCGACGGGCACGATCTGGTCGACGCCCTTGGTGACCGAGTAGGAGTCCCAATAGGGACCGCCGCAGTTCGAGCAGGAGCCGAACGAGATCACGTACTTCGGGTCCGGGATCTGGTCGTAGACCCGCTTGAGCGCGGGAGCCATCTTGTCGGTGAGCGTTCCGGCGACGACGAGGAGGTCGGCCTGGCGGGGACCGTGAGCGAACGGGATCACGCCGAGCCGGATGAAGTCGTGCTTCGAGGTCGACGTGGCGATCAGCTCGATCGCGCAGCACGCGAGGCCGAAGTTCATCACCCAGAGGGAGTATCGGCGGCCCCAATTCAGCAGGAACTTGACCGGCTGGATCTTGGGGAGCGGAGTCTTCTCGGTGATCAGGCCCACCGCACGACTCCCTTGCGCCAGGCGTAGAGGAGGCCGGTAGCGAGGATCGCGATGAAGATGCCCATCTCGACCACCGCGGCCCAGCCGAGACTCTCGAACACGCGCGCCCATGGGAAGAGGAATACGGCCTCGACGTCGAAGATCACGAAGAGGAACCCGAAGACGTAGTACCGGATCTGGCTCTGCGACCAGCCCTCACCGACGGGGTCGATCCCGCACTCGTACGTGGTGAGCTTGGCGGGAAGCGGACGGTGGGGCGCGATCAGCTTCGCGGCCGTGAACGCCACCGCGACGAGGATCGCTCCCGCGGCCACGACCGCCAGCACGACACCGTAGGACGAGTAGTAGTCAGGCACGCTTGTGAAAGTCTTCCCGAGCGCGGATCCTAGCAGGATCCCCCTCGCTCCCTGAGGCCCCGTCCGGGTCCACATCGCCGACCCACGCATCGGCTCCGCAGCGCGCCGAAAGGAACCGCGCGAGCTGCACCAACGCATGCTGTGCGGGCCCCGCCGGGAGTCGCTCGACGAGGTCGACGGCGCGAGCGACCTCGTCGCGCACGGCCGCACGGGCGTGCTCGATCGAGTCACCGCCCACGACGATCCCGAGCGCGCGGTCGAGTTGCCCGCCGTCGACGCCCGTGCTCAGGATCCGCGCCAGCTCCTCCCGGTCGGGTGAGGTCCGGAGAGCGTGGAGCACGGGCAGGGTGTAGACCCCCTCCTTCATGTCCACGCCCGGCTCCTTGCCGAGCTCGAGCTGGGTGGAGGTGATGTCCATGATGTCGTCCGAGAGCTGGAACGCGAGGCCGAGCGATTCCCCGAACGCCTCGAGGATGTCCACGTGCTCGGGCGGCGCGTCCGACATCATCGCCCCCAGGCGGCACGACGCCGCGATCAGCGCGCCCGTCTTGCGCCGGATCACCTCGAGGTAGTTGGCCTCGGTCTGGTCGAGGCGGCGGGAGGCATCGACCTCACGGATCTGTCCGTCGCAGAGCACGGCGATCGTCTGCGCCAGGATCCGGCAGACCTCCGGGCCGAGGTCCGCGCCGACCTCGGACGCGCGGGCGAACAGGTAGTCCCCGGTGAGGATGGCGACGGTGTTGTCCCAGCGGACGTTCGCGGCAGGAACGCCGTGGCGGGTCTCCGCCTCGTCGATCACGTCGTCGTGGTACAGGGTCGCCACGTGGACGAGCTCGAGTGACACGGAGGCGGGGATCAGTCGAGGGTCCGCCGGATCGCCGAAGTACCCGGACAGGAGCGCGAGCATCGGGCGGAACCGCTTCCCGCCCGCCGCGAGGAGATAGTTCGCGGTCGCGGACAGCAGCTGGGAGTCGGCCTCTGCGAGCGCCTTGTGGAGCGCCTCCTCCACACGGTCGAGGCGCGTCCGGACCTCCGACTCCAGCAC
>DATFGG010000160.1:0-6599 GCA_035249665.1 Actinomycetota bacterium
GGAACCGAACTCCCGCGCCACCCGTCCCTGCGCGTCGCGGACCTCGGTCACGAGCCTCGGCTGCGGCATCTCGCCGCCGTTCGCCACGGCGGAGGCGATCAGCGCCATCTGCAAGGGATTGACCAGATCGTTGTCCAGCCCGATCCCTGAGAACGCGAGGAGGGGATCGTTCCGCTCGAAGTACTCCGGCTCCGGGAATCGGCCGTTCTCGAACGGGAGCTCGAACCGAACGAGCTGCTCATCGCACGTGGTCCGATCGGGCGGGAGCGTCCCGCACAGGCCGTACGCGCGGGCTTGCTCGGCGAGCCGCTCGGGACCGAGCTCCAGCGCGACTTCGGCGAACGTCACGTTGCACGACTCCTCGAACGCCTCGATCATGGAGATCTGCGAGGACCCCCCGTTGCAGTGGTCGTCGCCGAAGTTCTGGAGCTGCTCGTTCGTGAGCGGGAGCGTCAGCCGGTGGGGGTTCGGCCACACGCTGTCCGGTCCGAAGCGGTTCTCGAGGGCAGCCGACGCCGTCACGATCTTGAAACTCGAGCCGGGCAGGAAGAGTTCCTGGTGGGACAGGGCGAGGAGCGGCTTCTCCGGATCGGCGTTCAGCTGTCTCCAGGCCCGGCGCATCTCTTCGTCGCTCCCGCTCGAGAGCTCGCTCGGATCGAAGCCCGGTGTCGAGTACAGCGCCAGGATGTCGCCGGTGGCGGGATCCATCGCCACCACGGCTCCCTCGTTGCTCCCGAGCGCGGTGCGCGCTGCCTCCTGGAGGTTCGGATCGATCGTCACGAAGACGTTCGCGCCTCTCTTCTCGTTGCCGAGGAGCAGGTCGGTGAACGTGGAGATCGCGAGCTCGGGCGCGTCGCCCGAGAGGTAGGTGTTCATCGACTCCTCGAGCGCGGAACGACCGTAGATCCTCGAGTAGTAGCCGGTGATGTAGCCGTAGAGGTCCCCCTGCGGGTAGCGACGCTCGTAGCGGTACCGCGACCCCCCGGGTGCCGGGACGCTCTCCGCGATGACCAGGCCGCCGGTCGTGATGATCTTGCCTCGCTCGACGTTGTACTCGGCGATCAGCTGCCGGCTGAAGTTGGCGGGGTTCGCCCTGATGTCGTCGGCCGCGAAGACCTGGACGTATGCGAGCTGCCCGAAGACGAGGGTGAACAGGACCACGAGCGCGATCCCGAGGCGACGGATGCGCCGTTCCATCTAGGCGGCGCTCCTGTAGGCAGTGCTCCGGCGCGCCGGCTGCCACGGGCCCGCGGAGATCCGCACGAGCAGGGCGATCATGATGAACGTCGCCACACGGCTCGTCCCCCCGTACGAGACGAGCGGGAGCGGTACCCCCGTGAGAGGGATCAGTCGCGTCACGCCCGCGGCGATCGTGAACGTCTGCAGCGCGATCGTCACGGTGAGCCCGGTCGCGAGGAGCCGCCCGAAGGCGTCAACCCGATCCAGCGCGATGCGCAGTCCTCGTCCGATCAGGCCAACGAAGAGCAGGAGGATCGCAGCCGTCCCGAGCATCCCGAGCTCCTCCCCGAACGCCGACAGGATGAAGTCGCTTGCGGGGAACGGGATCAGATCGGGCGATCCCCGCCCGAGCCCGGTGCCCACGAGGCCGCCGGACGCGAGCGCGAACCAGCTCTGCGCGAGCTGCCCGTAGCCGACGTCGTGCACCGTTGCGGGTTCGAGCGCGTGCAGCCAGTAGGCCACGCGGTTCTGCACGTGGGGGAGCGCCACGTACCCGATCGCGCCCCCCGCGGCGAAGAGCAGACCGCCCGTGAGGAGGTAGCCGACCCGCCCGCTCGCGACCCAGAGCATGACGACGAAGATCCCGAAGAAGAGCATCGAGGCTCCGAGGTCCCGTTCGAGGAACAGCACCGCGAGCGAGGCGCCCCACGCGAGGAGCAGCGGGCCGAGATCCTTCGCGCGCGGGAGGCCGAGCCGCCCGACGCCCGCCTCGAGGAGTTCGCGCTTCGCCGAGAGATAGGAAGCGAGGAAGATGACGATCAGGATCCTCCCGAACTCGGCCGGCTGGAACGTGATCGGTCCGATGTCGGCCCACAGGCGTGCCCCGTTCCTCTCGAACCCCACCCCAGGAACGATCGGCAGGAGGAGCAGGCACAGGCCGAGGAGTCCGATCGTGTACGTGTAGCCGTCGAGGACGCGGTCGTCCCGGACGATCAGGAGCGTGAGGACGAACGCGGCCAGCCCGATCAGCAGCCAGAGCGCCTGCTCGTCGGCGACGTCTGAGGGGAGCAGGCGGTAGATCATCGCGAGGCCGAGCCCTCCCAGCATCCCCGCGATCGGGAGCAGCACGGGATCCGCCCGGGGCGCGACCCATCGCACGACACCCCACGCCAGGAGGTAGGCCCCGCCGAGGGTGAGCCCGTAGACGACGATGTCGCTCGGAACCCGGCCTCGCAGCCCGAGCCCGACCATGCCGTAGGCCGCGATCGACGCCACGAGGGAGACGAGCATGAGGAGGAGACCGGTCTTCGGGCGCGAAGCCGGGGCGGGAAGGGTGCTCACGGGGTCCCGCCCTGACCCTGGTCCTGTTGCGCCTCGCGCTCGACCCGCTGAGCCTCCCGGACGGCCTCCGCCATCGATGCGATCACCTCGGCGCCGTCGGCCCGATCCTCCACGGGGATGCCGTCGTCGAAGCCCTCGTAGGTTCCGAGGTCACGGACCTGGTCGGCCCGAACTTCCTCGTGCACCTCGACCGGATGACCGAGATCGAACCCGAGGACCGTGAGGGGGATCCCCTGGAAGATCGCCACGCTCTCGCCCGACGGCCCGACGTACCACTGCCGATCCGCCCACCATCGGATGCCGAAGAGGACGACCAGCGCGATGAGCAGCGTGAGCCCCGCCCGAAGCCCCCAGCGCCGTACCGTGCTCGGCGAGGGTGCGGCGACCCGCCGGGGCCGAGCGGGAGCCTCATCACCTTCGCCGACCGCCGCGAGCACGACGACCGAGATGTTGTCGATCCCGCCGGCCCGGTTCGCCGCTTTCACGAGCCGGTCCGCGGCCTGCTGTGGCTGCTCGCTGTTCTCCAGGATCGCCTGGATCTGGTCCTCGGTCACCATCCCCGTGAGTCCGTCGCTGCAGAGCAGCAGTCGGTCGCCGTCGAACAGCGCGACCGTGTCCTCGTCGACCTCGACCTCCTCGTCGGTCCCGAGCGAGCGGGTGAGGACGTTCTTGTGCGGGTGCACGTCGGCCTCCGCCTCCGTGATCTCGCCGGACTTCACCATCCGTTCCACGAGCGTGTGGTCGGTCGTGAGTTGGCGGAGCTTCCCCTCGCGGAGCAGGTAGGCGCGCGAATCGCCGACGTGCGCGATCAGGGCGCTGGCACCGTCGATCTGCGCGGCCGTGAGCGTCGTTCCCATGCCCGAGAGACGCTCGTCCTCGACGGACCGATCCCAGACCGCGCGGTTGGCTCCGCGGACATGGTCCGGGAGCGTGCCCCGGCCTTCGGAGGCGAGCTGCTCGATCGTCGCGAGCGCGAGCTGGGAGGCGACGTCTCCACCTCGGTGTCCACCCATGCCGTCGGCCACGATGTAGAGGGGAGGGTCGATCAGGATCGAGTCGTCGTTCTTCTCCCGGACACGGCCGATGTCCAACGCGGACCCGACCTCGATCCTCATGGCAGCGGCTCGTTCCCGGTGCCGACGGAGGACGGGCACGGCGAGGGATGGCCCGATCGACTCATCGGCGCAGCTCCATGATCGTCTGGCCGACGCGCACCTTGTCTCCGGGCTGCAGCATGGCGGGCGCGGCCAGCTTCTGGTCGTTCACGAAGGTCCCGTTCGTTGATCCGAGATCCTCCACGAACCACGAGTTGCTCTTCGCGAAGACCCGGGCGTGCTGCTGGGACGCATAGGTGTCGTCGACGCGAAGCTCGCACTCCGGGCCGCGACCGATCGTCATGCTTACCGAGAGCCGCACGGTGCGTGGCTTCGCGTCGGACTGGCCCTTCACCAGCAGGGTCGACGAGCCCGGCGGGAGGGTGGGTCCCGGCTCACGGGCCCGCCGTCCGGCTCGCTCCGCCGCGGGCGCCGCCTCCGCGACCGACAACCCGCGCACGACCCAGCGCATCGAGCGCCAGATGAACAGGAATAGGAGCGCGAACAGCCCGTACTTCAGCGCCGACAGCGCGAACGGCGTGATCGTGTCGGCGAGCATGCCGGCGACGGATGACACGTCAGTCCCTCCGGAACTCGATCACCGTGGTGCCGATCGTGATCGTGTCGCCGTCGGAGAGCTCGCGGGACTGGACCGTCTGGCCGTTCAGGCGGGTCCCGTTCGTCGATCCCAGGTCGGTGAGCGTCCAGGTTCCGTCGCGCCGCTTCAGCTGGGCATGCTTCCGGGACGCACCCTTGTCCTTGAGCACGACGTCACAATCGGCGAGCCTCCCGATCGTCACGGTGTCGGATGAGAGCGCGACCATCCGCTCGCCACCATCCTCGCGGACGACCACGGATGCATGCCCGCCCCCGGCACCCTCTCCCTCCTCGCCCTCCACCAGCGCCGCGACGCACGTGAGGTCGCCACGCTTCAGCTTCTCGTCGATCAGGAAGGACACCTCGGGCGGCCCGACGAGTCCCCAACCGTGCTCCGCGGCCGACTCGCGGACGACCCGGCGCAGCTCGGAGGCGATCGCGTCCTCGGCCTGCTCGTAGCGTGTCGCGTCCTCGGGGGACAGGGAGAGCTCGAAGTGGTTCGGAGCCCAGACCTCGGAAACGCCGACGCTCCGGCCCGCCTCCATCTCCCGCATGATCAGCTTCGCGATCTCGACGGGTTGCACGCCGCTGCGGAAGGCCTTCGAGAACAGACCTTCGACGAGTCCACCGAGGCGTCGTTCGAAGTCGCGGAGGATCGGCACGATGTTCCGGTGAGCGCGTGGGGTGGGACGCGCTCCGCGCCTATCCTACTGCTGAGGTCCCTGGCCGCCGGGGTTCCGGTTCCCCTTCGGCGCCTCCGTCGGCGCCGATCCGGCTCGTCGCCAGCTCTGCCGAGCGCGGGTGCTCCCAGATCGGGCTCGCGAATCCGTACCGCTCGTCCGGTGGGAGCCGCCGCCAGCGCCATTCCCGGATCTCCCAGTAGGTTCGGCGCGCGAAGACGAGCACGAGGACCGCCAGGAGGAACCGGAGGGTCGCGCTCGGAGAGATCTGCAAGATGCCGAGCGCCATGCCGGTCACGGATGCGGCCACCCACGCGCTCAGAGCCACGAAGCCGACCACCATCAGGTGGCGCATCAATCCGTCGAAGTCAACCCTCGCCTTCGTGCTCATCCCGGAAGAGGTATCGACGCGGAACCGTCGAGAGCTGGATAGGTCGGCGGTCGCAAGTCACGTTGGTCCCGGTCCGCACGTGGCCCTCGGCCGGCCGGCCTACCTCCGGCCGGTCGAGGGCCACTGCTACGATGGCCGGACGCTCGGGCGAGTGGCGGAATTGGCAGACGCGCACGGTTCAGGTCCGTGTCCGGTAACCCGGGTGGGGGTTCAACTCCCCCCTCGCCCACCAGCTCATCGGGAGGGTTTCCCTCTGGCGGAACCGAAGGACGGGGATCATCGTCCGACCCGTCTACGCGGTCGAGCGCGGATGAGGGGGGTGCCAGCTGTCGATCCGTCGCCGGTCTCCATTCCTGCTCGGTCTCGTGGGCTCTTCCTCCTTCGAGCGCTCCCCCGGCTCCGGCGGCACCGGCAGTTACCCCTCGCCTGGAGCTCCGTGCGGCCGCGTCCCGCCTGGAGATCCCGCGGTACGGCCCCGGGCCCGTCTGGCTCGACCTCGGCGTGTCGCTCGCGGCGCCCGACGCACCGTTCGAGCTTCAGGTGCGACGTGCTACCTACGACGACCCCGTCAGGATCTGGCAGGCGTTCCATCGGCCCGGCGGCATCCAGCTCGCACAGCTGCCGTCCGACATCCTCGAGGGTTGGATCGGTTTGGACCGGTTCCTCCGCATCGATCTGTATCAGGACGGCACGCTGTCGAGCTGCGCGAGGTGATCCTCCGCGGGCGGCCGGGATCGCGGACGGTCGAGGCTCCGCCGTGGCACGGGATCGATACGGAAGGTTCTTCGGGTTCGGTCGCTGACCTCTCGCCGGTCGCCCTGAACGAGCGGCGTATACTCGGGATTCCCGCGAAACCCCACGTAGATGAGGCTCTCTCCATCCATGGCCGCCCTGGTGCTCTCGCCCTCCACCCTGACGCTGGTCGCGCTCGTGGCCATCGGGCTCGCCATCGTGGCGGTGCTGTACTCGATCGCGAACGCAGGGAAGGCCGGGGGGTCGGTCGGCGGACGTGTTCGACTCGATGAAACGCTCCGCGGCATCCTCCAGGGACAGGGGGAGCAGACGCAGCGGCTCGAACGCGCGATCCGCGCGCTCCATGCCACCAGCAAGAAGCAGCATGCGGAGATCGAGGGATCCGTGCGCAACGTGGCCCTGCTCCGCTACGACGCGTTCGAGGACGTCGGCGGCCGCCTCTCGTTCTCCTGCGCGCTGCTCGACGACCACGGTGACGGTGTCGTCTTGACGTCGATCAACGGCCGGCAGGAGACGCGCGTCTACGCGAAGCAGGTCACCCAGGGCACGAGCTCGCACAATCTG
>DATFGG010000161.1:0-2732 GCA_035249665.1 Actinomycetota bacterium
CCGCGACCGACCTCCGCGTGCCGCGGTTCGCGACCACCGACCTGTCGGGGCAGATCGTCCGGGAGGTGGGGGCGCGAGGCAAGCATCTCTTGGTCCGAACGGACGGCGGCGTCTCCGTGCACTCGCATCTCGGGATGGACGGCTCGTGGCGGCTGTACGAGCCGGGCGAGCGCTGGAGAGGTCGGGCGTTCGAGGTGCGGGCCGTGATCACGACCGAGGAGCGGATCGCGGTCGGCCACCGACTGCGACGGCTCGAGGTGATCCGGACCATCGCCGAGCAAGAGCTCCTGGCCCATCTCGGCCCGGACGTGCTCGGACCAGGCTGGGACGGCGCCGAGGCGACCCGTCGGCTTGTCGCGTCCCCGGACCGAGAGGTGGGCGACGCGCTCGTCGATCAGTCCGTGATGGCCGGGCCGGGGAACGTCTACCGCTCGGAGGTGTGTTTCCTGGCCGGGGTGGACCCGCGGACCACGGTCGGCTCGATCCCGGATCCGAGCGGGATCGTCGAGCTGATGCACTCTCTCATGGAGAGGAACCGCGCCGGCGGCCGGCGCGTCACCACGGACGACCCGCGGCCCGGCCACGATCTCTGGGTCTACGGCCGGCGCGGGAGACCATGTCGTCGCTGCGGCACGCCGATCCGTTCCTTCGCCCGAGGACCCCAGAAGAGGATCATCTTCGCCTGCCCTCAGTGCCAACCCCTGGTCGGCCCTTTCCCCCGCGACGAGTCCTAGCGTTCCACGCCGCGTTCCTTCATCCTTGCCGGGGACCGTCGTCGCGGCCCGCCACGCCCGGGAACCGGAGGCAGGATTGGTAGAGAAGGAACCCCGGCCGTCGGTGACCGACATCGACGGGGAGCGCCTGTTCGCGGCCGCCCCCGAGGCCTTGTTCGTCGTCCGCGGCGACCGGATCGAGCTGGCGAACGACCAGACCGCGGCGTTCCTCGGCTGCGACCCCGTGGGGCTCGACGTCCACGAGGTGATCCCCGGATGGGTCGAGGGCGCCGACGCCGGGGTCCCGTTCGAGGCATCGCTCCGGAGCCCTGCAGGCGGCGAGCTGCCCGGCGAGGTGCGCGTCCGCCGACTGGATCCCACCACCGCGATCGTCGCGATCCGCGACGCCCGGGCGTTGCTCGCCGGGCGAGACGCCGAGGCCGCCCTGACGGAGGCGGAGGCTCGGTACCGCAGCCTGGTCGAGCAGATCCCCGCCGTCGTCTACGCCGACGACGGAGACGTCACGACGTACGTGAGCCCACAGATCCAGCAGATCCTGGGGGTCTCCGCCGACGCCTATCGGGAGGATCCCGGGATGTGGCTCCGGATGGTCCACCCCGACGACCGCGTCCAGGTGGAGGCCGAGAGCGCCGCGTTCCTCGCCGGCGAGGGCGGCGACCTCACCGACTACCGGATGATCCGCCCCGACGGAAGGATCGTGTGGGTCCGCGACCGGGCATTCGCGTTCCGGGACAGCGACGGACAGGTGATCTGGGAGCACGGGCTCCTGTTCGACGTCACGGAGCTCAAGGAAGCCGAAGCCCGCGTGACGGAGATGGCGTTCCACGACGGACTCACCGGCCTCGCGAACCGAGAGCTCTTCGAGGAGACCCTCGTCCTGGCGGTGGAGCGAGCCAGACGCACCGAGGCGCTGGTCGCCGTCCTCTACTTCGACCTCGACAACTTCAAGTTGGTGAACGACTCGCTCGGGCATCACGCCGGGGACACCTTGCTCACCGACATCGCGGAGCGGCTCCGCGGCTGCACCCGCAGCATGGATCTCGTCGCACGCCAGGGCGGCGACGAGTTCCTGATGCTCCTCGCCGATCTCACCGAGCATCGGGCGGACGCCACGATCCGCGCGGTTGCCGCTCGCGTGAACGAGGCGATGCGCGCGCCGTTCGATCTCCAGAACGTCGAGTTCCATGCCCGGGGATCGATGGGCATCAGCGTCTACCCGAGGGATGCGCACGATCCGGTGGAGCTCCTGAAGAACGCCGACATCGCGATGTACCGAGCCAAGCGGCTCGAGCCCGGCGGGTACGTGTTCTTCGCGGCGGACGCGGACGACGCGATGGAGCGTCTCTCGTTCGCGTCGAGGCTCCGCGAAGCGGTCGAGGCCGAGAACTGGGTGCTCCACTACCAGCCCGTGGTGGACCTGGCGGACCGGCGGATCGTCGGAGCCGAGGCGTTGATCCGGTGGCAGGACGCGAGCGGAGGCATCGTGGCCCCCGGAGAGTTCATCCCGGTGGCCGAGGAGCTCGGGCTGATCGAGGCGATCGGCGAGTGGGTGGTGGACGAGGTCGCCAGGCAACAACGAGCGTGGCGCGAGGCCGGTGTCCAGCTCGAGCTCTCCTTCAACCTCTCACCACGGCAGCTCTGGACACCGCGCCTGGCCGAGCGGCTGCTCGAACGTCTCCGCAGCGTCGGCGTGGAGCCCTCGACGCTGATGGCCGAGATCACGGAATCGAGCGCGATGGCCGACCCGGACCGCACCCAGCGGGTCCTGCGGGACCTCCACTCGTGGGGACTGCGACTCGCGATCGACGACTTCGGGACGGGCTACTCGTCGCTGGCCAGGTTGAAGCACATGCCCGTCGACGTGCTCAAGATCGACCAGGAGTTCATCCGAGACGTGGATCGCGACGTGCGGTTGGCGGGGATGGTCCGGGCGATGATCCAGGTGGCGCAGAGCCTCGACATGATCCCGCTGGCCGAGGGCATCGAAACGGAGGCGGA
>DATFGG010000162.1:0-3245 GCA_035249665.1 Actinomycetota bacterium
ATCGGAAGCCGAACCCGCACCTGACGTTCGGAGCGGGGATCCACTTCTGTCTCGGAGCTCCCCTGGGCAGGATGGAACTGCTGATCTCGTTCGGGACGATGCTGGAGCGCTTCCCGAGCCTGGAGCTCGTGGAGGAGCCGATGTTCCGCCCGAACTACATCATCCGAGGGCTCGATGGTCTCCGCGTCCGTGCGTAGCGCCGAACATCGGCGGTGGGCGGGATCATCGGCGGCCGAAGAGAGGAGACGCGTGAGCGACGACAGGTACGAGCGGGGGCGGGAGCGATTCCTCGAGGTCCACGACGAGAAGGCGCTGGCCGCGGTCGAAGGTCTCGGCGACCTCGGTCGGGCCGTCGTGGAGTTCGCGTACGGCGACGTCTACACGCGTCCGGGCCTCGCGCTCCGGGACCGCGAGATCGCCGCGGTCGCTGCGCTGGTGGCGACCGGCCGCTCCTCCCAGATCCCCCAGCACCTCCGGGCCTCCCTCGAGGCAGGCCTCTCACCCGAGGAGCTGCGCGAGATCATCCTGCAGACGGCGACGATCGCAGGGTTCCCACCTGCGATGAACGCGATGTCCACGTTGAGGAGCGTCCTGAAGGAGGTCGGTGCGAAGGAAGAGGCCGACGCGAAGGACGCCCGCGACGTGTGAACCGGAGGATCGGTCCGAGGAGATCAGTCCGGTCGGCTGGGGACCTCGACCCGCACCGGGAGCCGTTCGTATTCGAGCACCCGGTTCCACGGCACGTGGATCTTCGTGAGGTGCACGACGCCGCCCTCGATGTCGAGCGTCCGCTCCACGAGGAAATCCGCCGTCAACGTGCCGGCGTCGAAACGGTCCGCCCGCACCACGATCCGCTCCCCTTCGTCCGAGCCGTCGTCGAGCCAAGCGCGGATCTCCGCACGGGTGAGGAAGGCGTCGTCGACGGGCTGGACGACCTCTCGCGTGTACCGGATCACGCGATGCCACGGGACGATCGTGGTGGTCCCGAGCGAGATCCCCCGCTCCATCGACTCGAAGTGCTCGGTCGGGACGTCGAGCGCGCTGATACGGCCCCCCGGGTCGGCCAGGTGGACGCGGTAGACGCTCTGGTCGGGCGCGCTCATCGCGGGGAAGCGTATCGCTGACCGGATGCCGACGCATCCGCCGAAGGGCTAGGTCGAACGGCTACTTCCTCACGGCGCTCGTTCGTCGAGACGGAAGACCGCGTTGGCGATGAAGTCCACGGTCCACAGGTCTCCCGCCGCCGGGATCGGACCGAATCCGACGAGCTCCAACTCATCCTCGACCTCGCCGGTCTCGACATCGAGGCGGTAGAGAGTGTTGTTCCCCGAAACCCAGTAGGAATCGCCCAGGACGATCCCGCCGAACAAGGCATCGTCGACCGGCACGCGGTCTCGGACCCTCATCGTCCGGAGGTCGAAACGCAGCACGCTCTGCTCGAAGGAGCTGGAGACCCACAGCATGTCGCCGTCCACCGCGAGTCCCTCCGGCTCGAAAGCCTCGAGCTCGATCTCGTCGACGACGGTCTGGGTGCGGGGATCGATCCGCACGAGCGCTCCGGCCGCGGCGACCCATACCTGTTCGCGAGCGAACACGAGGCCCCCGAGCGGTCCGTCCACCTCCACCCGCCCGACGATCTCGCCCGACCCGGGATCGATCTGGACGACCTCCTCGCCCTGGCCGGCGACGCCCCAGATGCCCGATGGCGTCGACGTGAGGCCGAACACCCCTCCGGGCATGCGGAGACGGTCGATCACCTCGCCACGCACGGGGTCGAATCGCACGATCGCCTCCGCGTTCGGCGTCTCGATCCACAGCGTGCCGTCCACGTCGAGCATGCCGCACGGTCCTCCCGGCATCCGTTGCGTCGAGACCACCTCGTTGGTTTCCGGATCGATCTCGGCGAGCTCGTTCCCGTCGAACGCGGTGACCCAGACCCGATCGCCGGCCTCCGCGAGGAAGCAGGGGCTCCCGTCCACGGCGATCTCGGCGAGGATGCCGTTGTCGGCTTCGGCACTCGGTGTCGCCGTGAACGCGGGCGTCGGCGGCGAGGGGAACTCGCCGTAGACATCTCCGGCGCATCCGGCGAGCGCGACGGACAGGACCGCGCCCGCCGGGACGGTGAGGAACCGCAAGGACCTTCGTCGCCCTGCTCGAACGCCCTCCACGTCACACTCATACGTCACCGAGGCGGGGAACGGCTCTTCCGGCTCCGGGGGCTATCCTCGGAGGGTGAGCCTCTATCGCCTCGAGGAGCAGATCCCCGCGCTCGCGGCGCCGGTCCTGATCGTGGCGTTCGACGGCTGGATCGACGCGGCCGGCGCCGCGACCGCTTGTGCGAACCACGTGGCGGAGGGCGGCCGGGTGGTCGCGTCCTTCGACGTCGATGCGCTCCACGACTATCGAGCCAGACGGCCGGTCCTGGACGTGGTGGACGGCGTGCTCGCGAGGATGCAGTGGCCCGAGATCATGATGCGACACGTGGCCTTCGACGGCCGAGATCTCCTCGTCCTCGTGGGTCCGGAGCCCGACTACAAGTGGAAGCAGCTCGGCGACGACCTGCTCGAGCTGGCGTTGCGGCTCGGGGTGGTCGAGTGGATCAGCCTGGGTGCGATACCGGCTGCCGTGCCGCATACACGCCCGGTTCCCGTGCTGGCGACCGCCTCCACCGACGCATCGCTGCACGACGGTGAGCAGCAGGGCCCGGGCGGCATCCTGCGGGTGCCCGCGGCGGCGCTGTCCGCGGTGGAGATGACCGTGGCGGGCGCGGGGATCCCCGCCGTCGGCTACTACGCGCAGATCCCCCACTACATCGGGGCGGCCGCATACGCACCCGCCACGGTGGCCCTCCTGCAACATGTCGAGCGGCGTCTCGGCGTCACGATCCCTGTGGGGGCGCTCGGCGAGGAGGCCCTCTCGCAGCGGGAACGCTTGGACGCGGCGATCGCGGAGGATCCCGACACCATGGAGTACCTCGCCCGACTGGAGGCGATCGCGAGCGAGGAGCGGATGCCCTCGGGCGACGACCTCGCGACGGAGATCGAGCGGTACCTGAAGGAACAGTCCTAGCGTTCTGATCTCCTCGGACTCGCAGCGTCATCACGCAACGGAGAGCGCGGCGACCAGTGCCATCGTCTCCGAGAGCTCGGCGGTGGCTCCGAGGGTGTCTCCCGTCATGCCGCCGAGGTGTCGGCGGGACCACCGTCTGATGAGCCCCGCCACGGCTGCGACGGCGATCACCATCG
>DATFGG010000163.1:0-2418 GCA_035249665.1 Actinomycetota bacterium
GCCAATCCCTCCGGGAGCACCTCGCCGCGACACTTCGTCGCGATGAGGAGCTTCATGTGCTTCTTGAACTCCGCGTGGTCGTTGCAGTCGGTGCATCCGGCGAGGTGCGCCTCGACCTGGACCGTGAGCTCGCGGAGGCACTCGCCGTCGACGTAGCGCTCGACCTCGCGAAGCGTCTCGCTACACCCCATTTCGCCTGTCTCACCCATCGACGAGTCCTCGCTCCTTGGCTACGCCGTACAACGCGCGCTCCAGGGCTTTCCTTCCCCGGTGCAGGCGCGACATCACCGTCCCGATCGGCACGTCCGTGATCTCCGCGATCTCCTTGTAGGAGAAGCCTTCCACATCCGCCAGGAGGACCGCCATCCTGAAATTCTCGGGGATCGACTCGAGCGCTGCCTTCACATCGGCATCGGGGATCTTCTCGAGGACGTCTTCCTCAGCCGAGCGCTCAACGCTCTTGGCGCCCAGCCTGTCGAACAGGAACCATTCGTCGATGTCGTCGGGACCCTCGACGGTCTTCGGCTCGCGCTGCTTCTTCCGGTAGATGTTGATGAAGGAGTTCGTGAGGATGCGGTACAGCCATGCCTTGAGGTTCGTTCCCTCCCGGAACGACGCGAAGCCCCGATAGGCGCGGAGGGTCGTCTCCTGGAGCAGATCCTCCGCGTCGGCGGGGTTCCTCGTCATCCGGAGGGCAGCCCCGTAGAGACCGGGGAGCAGCGGGAGCACATCCCGGTCGAACCGCTCCAGGAGGTCCTGGTCGGCCGGTGCAGGCACCCTGCTCGCGTTCGCCATCCGAGGACCAGTATCCCTGTTGCGCCGCCCTGCGCCTTCGTCGGTCGTCACAACTACAGGGCGGTGGGAAGATTGGGCCATGCCCGAGCAAGAGCGCAAACCCTTCGGACGCCGCCCCGTTCCGGGCTCAGCACAGCCACGGCCGCGATCGGCACTGGTCGTCGTGCTCGTGGTGGCCGGCTCCCTGGTGCTCTTCAACACGTTCCTCACGCAGGCGGCATCCACCCCCGTGCCGTTCTCGGAGTTCCGGAGGGCGATCGACAACGGCGACCTCGTGAAGAGCCAGCCGGTCACGATCACGACCACCACGATCAGTGGTGTGGTCCAGACGGCCGACGGCGACGAGACCTACGTGGCGACGATCCCGCCCGGGTACGTCCCCACCGATCTCGTCGACGACCTCAGCGCGCGGGGCTATGAGGTCGACGGTCAACAGCCGAACGCGCTGACCGGCTTCCTCCTCCAGATGGTCCTGTTCATCGCGCTCTTCGGCGGCCTGTACTACTTCCTCTTCCGCCGGATCGGCGGGGGCGCGACCTCCGCTCTCAACCTCGGACGCAACAAGGTCAAGATCTACGACCGCAAGGAGATGAAAACGTCTTTCACGGACGTCGCGGGCGTCGACGAGGCGAAGGAGGAGCTCCGAGAGATCGTCGACTTCCTGAAGAACCCGAAGAAGTACCAGCGACTCGGCGGCCGGATCCCCAAGGGCGTCCTGTTGCTGGGTCCGCCCGGATGCGGGAAGACGCTGCTCGCCCGAGCGGTCGCCGGCGAGGCGAACGTGCCCTTCTTCTTCATGTCGGGGTCGGAGTTCGTCGAGATGTTCGTGGGGCTCGGCGCCGCTCGCGTCCGCGAGCTGTTCCAGCAAGCGAAGGAGAAGGCACCGGCGCTGGTGTTCCTCGACGAGATCGACACGATCGGGAAGGGGCGCGCCGGCCCGATGAGCGGCAGCTTCGGCGGTCACGACGAGCGTGAGCAGACGCTCAACCAGCTGCTGGTCGAGATGGACGGTTTCGATGCCTCCAAGGGCGTGATCATCATGGCGGCCACCAACCGACCGGACGTCCTGGATCCGGCGTTGATCCGGCCGGGCCGGTTCGACCGCCAGGTGGTCGTGGATCTCCCCGACCTGAACGGGCGTGAGGAGATCCTCCGCGTGCACGCCCGCGGCGTGGCGCTGGATCCCACCGTCGATCTGAACACGATCGCCGCGCGGACGCCCGGGTTCACCGGGGCAGACCTCGAGAACGTCGTGAACGAGGCGGCGCTGCTCGCGGCCCGCCGTGAGAAGAACGCGGTCTCGATGGAGGAGCTCGAAGAGGCGATCGATCGGGCGACCGCGGGCCTCGAGCGGAAGTCACGGGTGGTCTCCGATTCCCAGAAGGAGCGGGTGGCCGTCCACGAGATGGGCCACGCGCTCGTCGCGCTCAACTGCGACGAGATCGACCCCCTGCACCGCGTCACGATCATCCCGCGCGGCGCGGCGGCGCTCGGGATCACGATGACGAGGCCGCTCGAAGATCGGTACGTGGTGACCGAGCCGCAGCTGAAGGATCAGATGGCGTTCGCGATGGGCGGTCAGGCGGCGGAGGAGATCTACTTCGACGGCGTGATCTCCACCGG
>DATFGG010000164.1:0-3127 GCA_035249665.1 Actinomycetota bacterium
CGAGACCGATGCGGCGGGCGAACCGTTGACCCTCCACGTCGAGCGCGACACCGGACTGCCGCTGCCCTCGTCGTCGGAACAGGGCCTGATCTCGTTCGCGGGGCTGGAAGGGCGATGGACGCCGACCCGCTCGGAACTCGAATGGGTCGACCGCGGCGTCTATCACTCGCTCCAGGGAGAGATGGATCTCCGATCGCTGATCGAGATCGCCGGAGCGATCGCCGCGGTGAGGACGGGTGCCGGATGAGGCGCTCGCTGCGATACGGCGCCGGCGGCCTCACCGGGGTCGCGCTCGGCATCGTGCTCACCCTCGCCATCCAGGCGCGGTCGCTCCCCTCCGGGCCCGTGGCGCCGACGGCGCCGTCGTTGCTCCTCACGCGACCGGCGCCGCCCGAGACGTTCCTCGCGTGGGTACCGCGCGGACTTCCCGACCGCTTCGCCGCGCGGGTGGCTCGGCAACCGGAGATCGGAAGGCTCACCGTCGTCGCCGAGGACAACGTCTGGCTCGTCCGCTCGTGGAGCGCGGCGGGCGAGCTCGTCGACCGCCCCGTGCGTCCGTTCCGGATCCCGCTCGACGTCGCAGCCGTCGAGCCGGCGACGTTCGCGCCGTTCCTCCCCCCGGCGGACCGGGCGACGCTCGCGGCGATCGAGAACGGCGAGGGGATCCTCGGATCGACCTCCGCCTCCGTCCGACGGCTGGGGCCCGGCGCGGTGCTGGAGCTCGGCGGAGGGAGGCGGATCCGGATCGCCGCGGTCCTGCCGGACGAGCTGGTCGGGGCTTCGGAGCTCCTCGTGTCGAAGGAGACGGGCCGCCGGATCGAGGTCACGCGCGAGCGCTACCTCCTAGTCCGCCCGCTCGCCGACGGGTCGATGACATCCGCGTCACTCCGGCGAGCGATCCAACCGCTCCTCCCTCGGGACCTGGGCGTCTTCCGGCGCGTCCAGGTCCGGGCACCCGGCGAGACGCCGTATTTCCGGGCAGGCGACGCCGTCCTCCCTCCGGTCCTGCTGAAGGCGCTCTTCGGCGAGTTCTCGGCGCGTCCGGCGCCGGGTCAGCCGGGCTCCCTCGAGGTCGACCCCGCATGGATGGGAACGCACCTCGTCACGACCCGGATCCCGCTCCTCGGAGAGGTGCTGTGCCACACCGGGATCGCGCCCCAACTCCGCGGCGCGATGCGGGAGCTGCGGGATGCGGGCCTCGGTCGTCTGATCCGGTCCTTCCACGGCTGCTTCGTGCCCAGGTTCATCAGCCGTGATCCAACGGCGCTCCTCTCCCACCACTCCTGGGGTGTGGCCTTCGACGTGAACCTCGTCGGCAACTACTACGGTCAGCGACCTCACCAGGACGAGCGGCTCGTCTGCACGCTCGCGCGGTGGGGGTTCCTGTGGGGTGGGACGTTCGTGGTGCCCGACGGCAACCACTTCGAGTACCGCCGGTTGCCGAAGGAGGCTGACCCCGGGATCAGCCGTCCGCGAGAAGCGTGCTGAGGCGATCGCTGGGGGAGAGGACGTCGGGATCCACTCGGCAGTCGATCACGGCCGGCCGGCCGCACGCTCGGGCTCGGGTGAGGGCGCCGGTGAGCTCGTCGGCGCCCGAGACGGACCAGGCCTCGGCGCCGTACCCGCGAGCCACCGCGGCGATGTCGACGTCGCCGATGTCGACCCCCACCTTTCGCCCGTAGGCGCGCGCCTGGTGCAACGCGATCGTTCCGTAGAGGCCGTTTCGGAACACCACGGTGGTGAACGGCACGTCGTGGCGGACCGCCGTCTCCAGCTCCTGACCCGTCATCAGGAATCCGCCGTCGCCTGCCAGGACGACCACCTCGCTCGACGGATCTGCGAGCTTGGCGCCGATACCGCCCGGGACGCCGTACCCCATCGCGCCGCTCGTGGGTCCGATCTGGGTGCGTGGATGCGAGAACCTCCAGTAGCGGTGCGCGAAGATCGAGAAGTTCCCCGCGTCGTTGACGAGGACCACCGTGGGCGGGAACACTTCCGCCAATGTGGCGATCACCGCCGCCGGGTGGAGTGGACCGTCGGTGGCTTCGGGGAGAGTGCTCGCCGCGAGGAAGGCGCCGTGCGCGGCGGTCCAGTCGCGGTCGGCGGGCGGATCCGGAGCGTGGTGGAGGATCGCCGCCAACGCCTCGCGCACGTCTGCGACAAGCCCCAGCTCCACCGGTACGACCGCGCCGACGCTGTTCGGCTCCACGTCGATCTGGATCACCCGCTGGTCGGCCCTCGGCAGCCGGTAGCCCTGGGTGGTGATCTCGCTCAGCCGACAGCCGACCACGAACACGACGTCGGCTTCTTCCAGAGCCCGCAGTGTCTCCGGCGGCGTCGTGAGGACGAGCGGCCCGCAGTAGTTCGGATGGTCGTTGGGGAAGACATCCTGGCGGCGGAAGCTCGCGTAGACACCCAGGCCGAACCGCTCCGCGGCGGTGACGAGCGCATCCCGCGCATCCCTCCCCCCGCCGCCCACGATCATCACGGGCGCGTCGGCATCTCGGAGGACCTCGGCGATCCGCTCGCTGGTCCGACCGCTCGGCGCGGCCCTGCCCCGATCGACCACGCCGGGGAGGTGGCTCTGCTCAGGGCCCGCGTCGCCCTCGAAGAGGTCCGCCGGGACGGCGACCATCACCGGACCCGGCCGCCCACTCGTCGCGACGTGGATCGCCCTGCCGACCAGCTCCGGCAGCCGTTCGCTCGACGGCGCCGTGACGGCCCACTTCGTGATCTCCCGGTAGAACGACGGGAGGTCGACCTCCTGGAACGCCTCCCGGCCGAGGAACGCCGACTCCACCTGCCCGAGGATCACGACCATCGGCGTCGAGTCCTGGTAGGCCGTGTGCACGCCGATCGAGAGGTTCGCCGCGCCGACGCCCCTCGTCGCCATGGCGAGCGCCGGCCGTCCGGTGACCTTGGCGTCGGCCTCGGCCATGAACGCGGCGCCGGACTCGTGCCGCGTGGAGATCAGCGCGATGTCCGGGTGACGGTCGCAGGCATCGAGCAGCGGGAGGAAGCTCTCGCCCGGGACCGTGTAGGCGCGCCGGACCCCAGCCGCAGCGAGCTGCGCCACGATCCGTTCCGATACCGTCACGCGTCCCGCCGCCTCCCAGGTCGAAGACGG
>DATFGG010000165.1:0-13650 GCA_035249665.1 Actinomycetota bacterium
GGAGGACCGGGGCGGGGGTTGCGCGCCCTGGAGTTCCTGGAGCACCTGGTTGACCCGAGAGGTCGATGCGCGGCCCGCCCACCGGGTGCGAAGCTCGAGGAGCAGCTCCGGGATCCTCGCGACGCCCTGGCCGCGGACCGCGGAGGTCCGGATCACGGTGGCGCGGGCCAGCAGCGTCGCCTCCTCGGTCAGTTGCTTGAAGAGCCGATCCTTGTCCTCCACGAGATCCCATTTGTTCGCGACGAGGAGCAACGCCCTGCCGGCCTCCAGGACCCGGAAGGCGATCTTCTGATCCTCGGCGGTCAGTCCCTCGTTCGCATCGAAGACGACCGCGGCCGCGTCGGCTCGATCGATCGCCGTGCCCGCTCGAACGAAGCTGTAGTACTCCACGCCCTTCACCCGGATCGCGCGCCGCATCCCCGCCGTGTCGACGAAGCGGATCCGCCCCGCCTCCCGCCAGTCCACGAGGGCGTCGACGCTGTCGCGGGTCGTCCCCGCCTCCTCGAACACCACCGACCGCTCCTCCCCCACCAGCGTGTTGAACAGGCTGGACTTGCCTACGTTCGGCCGCCCGACGATGGCGAATCGGGGCTCCTCCTGGTCCTCACCCTCGGCACCTCCGGCCTTCGGGGCGTCCGGGAGCAGCTCGACGATGCGGTCGAGGAGCTCACCCACTCCCCGGCCATGCTTCGAGGACACGGGGATCGGATCGCCGAGGCCCAGCGCGAGGAACGCGGGCACCTCGGCCTCGTCCCCGGCCGCATCCACCTTGTTCACGACGGCGAGGACCGGGGGCGCCGCACGTCGGAGACGGTGTGCCAGCTGGGCGTCCTCCTCCGTGATCCCTGACGCGACGTCGACCACCAGGAGGACGAGCTGGGCCTCGTCGATCGCCCGGAGCGACTGCAGGCCGGCGAGCGCCTCGACGCCGGTGGCCCGGTGGAGGTACCCGGCGGTGTCGACGAGCCCGAACCGTCTCCCGTTCCATGTCGCCTCGAGCTCCACGCGGTCGCGCGTGACGCCCGGGTCGTCGTGTGCGATCGTCTCGCGCTTGCCGAAGAGCCTGTTGACCAGGGTCGATTTCCCGACGTTCTGGCGGCCGACGACCGCGATCCGTGGAGCGGTCACGACGGTGACCCCTCCTCATCGGCTCGAGGTCCACCGGTGACCAGGAGGCCCGGCGCCCGGCGGGCCACCGCGTCGAGCGCGGCACGGAGCGTCCCCTCGACGCTGAGGTCGCTCGTGTCGATCACCACGGCGTCGTCCGCCGGAACGTGCGGATTGACCCTCGCATCGAGGCGGTCCCGTGCGTGGAGGGCCTCGGCGACATCGGTCGCGTCCCGTTCGTCGACCCGCCGGCCCGCGCGCTCGTCCGGCGCGGCCACGAGGAAGAGCTTCAGGGGGGCATCGGGGAACACCACCGTGCCGATGTCGCGCCCCTCCATCACGGCTCCGCCCACACCCAGGGCGCGCTGGGCGGCGCGCATCGCCGAGCGGACCGGAGGGTGCTTCGCGACGGTGCTGACGGATGCCTCGACGTCCGCCGTCTCGAGGTCGTCCGAGGGCGGCGCGCCATCGATCAGGAGCTCCCCGTCCGTTCCGGAGCTCAACGTGAACTCGAGGGTGTCCATCAGCCTGACGAGCGCCGTTCCGTCCTCGACGTCGACCGCCCCTCGAAGGGCCGCCAGGGTGAGCGCCCTGTACATCGACCCTGTGTTCACGTACGGCAGCCGGAGATCCCTCGCCAGGAGCCGGGCGAGCGTGCTCTTCCCGCTCCCGGCGGCGCCGTCGATCGCCACGACCCGGAGCGTCATCGCGCCTCCTCGACGTCGGCGCCGAGCGAGCGCAGCAGCCCGAAGAACCCCGGGAAGGACACGGCCGCTGACTCGGCACCGTCGATCTCAGAGGTCGCCTCCGCTGCCGTGGCCGCCACGGTGAGCGCCATCGCGATCCGGTGATCGCCGGCGGAGCGAGCGGAACCGCCCGGGAGCCCACCACCACCGATCACGAGATCGTCCCCGTCCTCCTCGGCCAGTCCCCCCAGGCTGCGGATCCCGTCGGTGAGCATGGAGAGTCGGTCGCTCTCCTTCACGCGGAGCTCGGAGGCCCCGACGAAGCGTGAGGGGCCGTCCGCATGGGCGGCCAGGGCAGCCAGGATCGGGACCTCGTCGATCACCAGGGGGACCTCTCCGGCGCCCACGTGCACCGGCCGGACCGATCCGCCCGGAGCCAGATGCATCGTCCCCACCGGTTCGCCCAGGACGGACCCCTCGACCTCGACGTCGACCTCCACACCCATCCGCTCGAACACGTTGAGGAACGCGAGCCGGCTCGGGTTCAGTCCGACGCCCGCGAGCGCGATCTCGCCGCAGGTGAGCGCGGCGGCACCGAGCAGGAACGCAGCCGACGAGGGGTCCCCCGGCAGTTTCCCGCGGAATCCCTCGTGCCGGAAGTGCCCGTCGAGCACGATGCCTGCCTCCGTGGCGCGTACCGGGGCGCCCAGGGCGCCGAGGGCGCGTTCCGTGTGGTCCCTCGTGGGCACGGACTCCGCCACGGTCGTGGCGCCGTCGGCCTCGAGGGCGGCGAGGAGGACGGCGCCCTTCACCTGCGCGCTCGGGACCTCGGGCTCGAACCGGATCCCGTGCAGCTCCCCGCCCTGGATCGTCATCGGCGGATGCCCGTCGCGCGTGGCCACGTCCGCCCCCATCGCCCGCAGTGGCCCGGCCACTCGCTCCATCGGTCTCGTCGCGAGGCTGGCGTCGCCGGTGAGGACCGTCTCGAAAGGACCGGGGGCCACGAGCCCGGCGAGCAGCCGCATCGAGGTACCGGAGTTCCCGCAGTCGAGCTCATGATCGGGTCTTCGGAGCGATCCACGACCTTCACCCTGAAGGTCGAGCGCGGGGAGGTCGAGGGTCGAGGCCTCCCGGTTCCACGTGGAACCGTGGCGTTCATCGGAGGGCCCAGGGCTCGAGGCCCAAGCCTCGAGTGCAGGTCGAACCGCCGGAACGAGCCCGGCGAGACAGGACGCGGTGGACCTGACATCGAGGGAGTACGGCAGACCCTCCAGCGAGCTGCGCCCCACTGCGGTGGCCGCCAGGATCAGCCAGCGATGGGCGATCGACTTGTCGCCCGGAACCGAGGCCTGCCCTCGGAGGGAGCCTCCAGGCCTCACCCGGACCTTCATCGACGTCCTCACGCGAGCCGGATCGGATCGAGGCCCGCGCCCGTCAGCACCTCGGTGGCATCGTCCGCGGCCGCGGCCGCGACGGTCAGGTGCACGGTCCCCCGCCCACCCTCCGGCGAGTGGACGATCTGGAGGTCCTCGATGTTCACCGCTCCCTCCGCGAGGATCGCGGTGAGTTCCGCGAGGGCGCCCGGGCGATCGGGTGCTTCCACCTGCAACACGGCGATTCCGGATCGCACCTGTGGCTTGGTCGCCAGCCGGAGGCGAGCCTCCTTCGCCAGGGCGAACGTGGATCGGACGGCCTCACCTCGGCTCTCGACCACGTCCTCCCGAAGGAGTCGCAGTCGGTCCACGTAGAGGTCGATCGCCTCGGCGATCCGGGCGCGGTTCGCCAGGAGGATCGATGACCACAGGCTCGCGTCCGAGGCCGCCAGGCGCGTCAGGTCGCGGAACCCCCCGGCCGCCAGCAGGAGGATCTCCGGCTCGTCGGCCTCCTCGCTCGCCGCGAGGCTCATCAGCGCCGTGGAGGCGACCTGCGGGAGATGGCTCACGAATGCGACGAGGCGGTCGTGACGATCGGCCGGCATCCGGACGGGTCGGGCGCCGAGCCCGGAGACCCACGTCTCGACGACCTCGACGGCCGCCGGGTCGGTGGACCCCGTCGCCGAGAGCACCCACACGATCCCGTCGAGCACGGATGGGGACGCGTGCTCCGGGCCGGAGCGCTCGCTCCCCCCCATCGGGTGCCCAGGGACGAAGCGGCGCAGGTCGGCCTGGTCGGCTCGATCGGCCACCTCCCTGGCCACGGAGTCCATGATGCTCCCCACCTCGGTGACGATCGCGTCGCTGGTCGCGAACAGGGCGGCGGCGACGGAGTCCGCGATCATCGGGATCGGCGTGCAGACCACGACGAGCTCGGCGCCTTTCACGGCCTCCTCGAGGGTGGCCGCTCCCATGAACCCGCCGACCGCGGCCGCCCGAGCCGTCGTCGGGGGGTCGACGTCCCATCCGGTCACGGTGGCGCCGGCTCGCGCCGCGGCGAGCGCCACCGACGTGCCCATCAGCCCGGTCCCCACGACGGCGACCCGCTCGATCGGCCTCGGAGCCGGGGCGCCGGCCATCATCGGGAGCCCGGTTCAGCCGACGTCATCTCGGAGCGACTCCGCGCCGTCCAGGTACACGTGCGCGATCTCGTCGAGCGTCCGATCCGAGTGGAAGTGCACGAGGACGCGGATCACCGAACGCATCGAGCCCTCAACCGGGATCTCCTGCGCGCAGAGCAGCGGAACGCGGCCCAACCCCATCCGACGGGCGGCCTCCGCGGGGAACGCCGACCGAAGGTCCTCGGTCGCCGTGAACAGGATGCTCACCAGGTCGTCGGGGTCGACCGCGTTGCGCTCCAGGATGGCCGACAGGAGCCGCTCGGTCGATCCGAGCAGCTCGTCACCGTCGTCCGATGGCACGCGGATCGCGCCGCGCGCCGCACGAAGCCTCATGGACACCCCTCATCGCTCTTCCGGCTCCGGGCGCGACGCCCCGAGGTCCCAAGGCTACCCGTCGACGACCCGCCTGAGCGCGACCACCTCATCCAGCGTGAGCTCGCGACGCTCCCCGGGGCCGAGGGTGCCGAGGCGAACGGGCCCGATCCGCACGCGGACCAGGCGGACGACCGGCAAGCCGACTGCGGTGAGCAGCCGACGGACCTCGCGTTTCCGTCCCTCGGTCATCACGACGCGGACGGCCCCTCGATCGCCGGAACGACCGGCAACCCACGCGTTGGCCGCGCTCGCGGGGCCGTCATCCAGTTCCACGCCACGTCGGAGCGACCCGACGTGCTTCGGCGTCGGGAGGCCCTCCACCTCGGCGAGGTACTCCTTCTCCACGCCGAAGCGAGGATGCGTGAGCCCGTTCGCGAGGTCCCCGTCGTTCGTCAGGAGGAGCAGCCCCTCGGTGTCCCGATCCAGCCGGCCGACGGGGAACACGCGAGGACCGTCCGTGGGGAGGTACGCGCGGATGTCGGGACGACCCTGCGGGTCGTGCATCGTGGTGACCACCCCAGCCGGCTTGTGGACGGCGAAGTACTTGACGTTCGGGTCGAGGTTGACCTCGAGACCGTCGACCCGAACCTCATCCTTCGAAGGGTCACCCCGGTCCCCGAGCGTCGCCACGCTCCCGTTCAGGGTGACGCGACCGTCGACGATCAGCTCCTCGCATGCTCGACGAGAGCCGTAGCCGGCGCGAGCGAGGAGACGCTGCAGCCGTTCGACCGGCACGGCCTACTCGCCGGGCTCGGTGGCGTCCGGCGAACGAGCCTCCGTGCCCGCCTCCTCGGCCTCCCCGTCGATCCCGAGGAGCGGCGCCAGTGACGGCAAGGCGGCCAGTGACGGCAGCCCCAACCGCTCGAGGAAGGACGGCGTCGTCGCGAACAGGATCGGTCGGCCCGGCGTCTCTTCCCGCCCCGCCTCCACGACCAGCCCCTTGTCCTGGAGCGCCCGGAGAACCCCGTCGGAGTTGACCCCCCGGATCGACGTGATCTGGTGCCGGGTGACCGGTTGCTTGTACGCGACGATCGCGAGCGTCTCGAGCGCCGCCTTCGTCAGCCGGGCCTGGCGGGACGAGAGCACGAATCGTTCGACCTCGGCAGCGGTATCGGGGTGGGTGAACAACCGCCAGCCGCCCGCCACGTTGCGGAGCACGACCCCCGCGCCGCGGGCGTCGAGCTCCGCGGCGAGTCGATCGCACAGCTCCTCGACCGTTCTCCGCTCGATCTCGAGCGCCTGCGCCAGGACCGACGATGCCAGCGGTTCGTCCGAGACGAACAGCAACGCCTCGAGGGCTCGTGTGTCCGAGGTGGTCGTCACCCCCTCCGCTTCCGACTCCGGCATCGTCATCCCTGCCACTCGACGCGGATCTCGCCGAACGTATCGCCCTGCACGAGCTCCACCCGGCCGTCACGGTACAGCTCGAGGAGCGCGAGGAACCGGACGACGACCTCGATCCGCTCGTCGCAGTCGGCGACCAGGTCGCGGAAGGATGCGGCGCGCCCGAGATCCTCGATCCGGCGCTCCACAGCGGTCATCGCCTCCGCCATCGTGTACCGGATCGGCGTCACGTGGCTGAGATCGAGCGTCGGGGGCGGCCGCAACAGCTGCGCTGCGAGGCCGGCGAGGGATGGTATGTCCACCTTCGTCATCGGGTCCGGGTACAGGTGCGAGAACTCGGGACCGGGTCCGACGTCTCTGGTGAAGAAGCTGGCTTCGTCCTCGAGACGGCGAGCGAGCTCGACCGCGACCTTCCGGAACGCCGCCAGCTCCATCGACCTCGCGTAGGCGAGGTCCGGGGAAGCGCCGAGGAGATCGTCCTCGTCCGTCTCGGTGTGCCTCGGCATCAGCCGGCCGACCTTCAGCTCGAGGAGCACGGCGCACATCGCCAGGAACCACGTGACCTCCTCGAGGTCCCAGTGGTCGGCGTCCTTCGCGTAGGCGAGGAAGCCGTCGGTCACGGCCGCGACCTGGACGTCACACACGTCGACCTTCTGCTCCAGGATCAGCTCGGCCAACAGCCGGAACGGCCCGGTGAACGCGGGCAGTTCGACCGCGAACGTGCCGGCCCCCTCGCCCGTCACGGTCGTGAGAACCCCATCGCATCGCGCACGGCATCCATCGTCTCCCGCACCACGGGCCCGACGCGCTCCCTCCCCTCGCCCAGGACCTTCCACACCAACCCCGGCTCCGCGGCCAGCTCGAGCCGCCGTTCCCTGATCGGTCGGAGCTCCTCGATCAGGCGATCGGCGAGGTTCGTCTTGCAGTCCACGCAGCCGAGCTCCCCGGAGCGGCAGTGATCGCGCGTCCAGTCGACGATGTCGGGCGAGAACCGCGTGTGCAGGGCATAGATCGGGCAGATCTCCGGCCTGCCCGGGTCGCCGAGGCGCACCTTCTGCGGGTCGGTGATGAACGACCGGACCTTCGCTCGGATCGTATCGGGGTCATCGACCACGCCGATCGCGTTGTCGAGCGACTTGGACATCTTCCGGCCGTCCGACCCCGGAACGAGCGGGAAGTCCGACAACAGCGGCTGGGGCTCGACCAGGATCTCGCCGAACAGCCGGTTGAATCGCCGCACGATCTCCCGCGAGATCTCGAGGTGGGACACCTGGTCCTCTCCCACCGGCACCAGCTCGCCGCGCACGATCGAGATGTCCACGGTCTGGAGCACCGGGTAGCCGAGGAGCCCGAAGTTCGCGACGTCGCGCTCGGCCATGTCGCGCAACCGCTCCTTGTACGTGGGCACGCGTTCGAGCCAGCCGAGGGGTGCGATCATCCCGAGGAGCAGCGCCATCTCCGCGACCTCGGGGAGGTCCGACTGCAGATAGAGCGTGGAACGCTCGGGGTCGATGCCGCACGCCAGGAGATCGAGCACGATCGCCTCGACCAGCGATCCGAGCTCCGCGGTGCGGTCGTAGTGCGTCGTGAGCATGTGCCAGTTCGCGACGAAGTAGAAGCACTCGTACCCTTCGTCCTGGAGTCGGACCGCGTTGCCGACGTTGCCCGCCCAATGGCCGACGTGGAGATCGCCCGTGGGTCGGAAGCCGGTCAGGACGCGGCCGCGCCGCGGCTCCACGCCCTCCGATCCGGACACATCATCGGAAGGAGAGGAAGGGCTCACGATGCGGCCGATGATACCCCCCGTCTCCGCGGGCTCAGGGACGACGCACTCAGCCCGACGTGAGCAGGAAGAGGCAGTCGGTGCCGGACGCCGCCTCGCAGATCGCACCCGTGATGAGCTGCACGAACTCGAGGAGGACCGAAAGGAGGACGAAGAGCACGACCAGGACGAACAGCGGCAGGTAGCGGTCGGCGTTGCGGAACGTCTCCCGAGCGTGCACGGGGAGGAGCAGCGTGACGAGTCGGCCACCGTCGAGTCCCGGGATCGGCAGGAGATGGAAGACGAACAGGGACGCGTTCGTATACGCGAACGTCGTGAGGACGAGCAGGACTTCGTCGTCCGCGGCGCCGGTCCGGACGACCAGCCCGGCGGCGATCGCGAGGATGAGCGACACCAGCGGTCCCACGATCGAGGCAACGATCACGTCCCGAGGACCTCGACGGAGATAGGTCGGATCGATGGGAGCCGGCTTCGCGTACGCCGCGGGCATCATCAAGCGGAGCACCGTCCACAGGATCGCGATGAGCACCGGCACGAACCCGCTGCCGAATGGCTCGAACCAGTGGGAGGGTCGGAGTGAGATCCGCCCCCAGAGCCGCGGCGTGGGATCCCCGAGCGCGGCGACGACCCTCGCCCGGGCGTACTCGCGAAGCGTCATCCCCACGAACAGGGAGACGAGCATGTAGGCCGCGAGTCGGACTCCGAGCGCCGTGAAGTTCCCCATCTCTCACATCCAGACGTGAATGAGCGGCGGCGGCGCGACGGCACCATCGACGACGTCCATCGCGGCGAGGACTCGACGCCCCGCCACCGTCGCGGCGTCGCGATCTCGCGCGTGCACCTCCCCGATGGGCGTCCCGGCCTCCAGCCGGTCGCCGATCTTCGGATGCACCACGATACCGACGGCGGGATCGATCGGGTCGCCTTTCCGTCTCCGGCCGGCTCCCAGCCCCACGCTCGCGAGCCCGATCGCCTCCGCGTCGACGCTCGCGAGGACACCGGTGCGATCCGCGAGCAGCGGCTCGCGGACGGGAGCGGCCGGAAGCACTCCGGCCGGGTCGTCCACGACGTGGGGATCTCCTCCCTGCGCCTCCACCATCCGCCGGAACCGCTCGAGCGCATCCCCCGACCCGATCGCAGCGTCCGCCTGCGCGAAGGCATCCTCATGGCCGATCCCACGCGTGCGCTCCAAGGCCCGGGCCGCGAAGTGCAGGGCCGCCTCGCGGAGTCGACCCCCCGAGTCTCCCCGGAGCACGGCCACCGTCTCCGCGATGTCCAGGGCGTTCCCGACCGCATCACCGAGTGGCTGGGACATGTCGGTCACCGCGGCGCTCGCCGCTCGACCCCGGCCGGCGGCGAGCGCGAGGCATCGCTCCGCGAGCGCCTGCGCGTCCTCTAGGGTCTTCATGAAGGCGCCCGAGCCGGTCTTCACGTCGAGGAGGATCAGGTCCGTCTCGACCGCCAGCTTCTTGGACATCACGCTGGCCGCGATCAACGGGATCGACGGGACCGTCGCCGTGGCGTCGCGCAACGCGTAGAGAGCCCCGTCGGCCGGCACGAGGGTGGGCGATTGCGCGGCCACCGCGCATCCCACGTCCTCCACCTGCTTCCGGATGTCCTCGGGCGACAGATCCGTCCGCAGGCCGGGGATCGACTCGAGCTTGTCGAGCGTGCCGCCCGTGTGTCCGAGCCCCCGGCCCGAGAGCTTCGCCACGCAGAGCCCAAGGGCCGCGGCCAGCGGAGCGAACACGAGCGTGACCCCGTCGGCGACCCCACCGGTGGAGTGCTTGTCCACGGTCGGAAGATCTGCTCCGGAGAACCGAAGGGTCTCGCCGGAGTCCACCATGGCCTCCGTGAGAGCGAGGGTCTCCTCGTCGTCGAGACCGCGGAGCAGGCACGCCATGAGGAACGCCGCCGCGAGGGCGTCGGACACGTCTCCTGCCGTGTATCCCTCGACGAAGGCACGGACGTCAGCCGGAGGGAGCGACCTGCCGTCCCGCTTGGCGGCGACGACGTCGCGCGGATCGCTCACGGTCGACGGCCGATCCAGGCCGACGTCCGGAGGGGCCACGTGTCGACCTCGACTGAAGGGTGCGTCGCGACCGACCACGGAAGGGAACCCTCGATGACGGGAACCGTGGACGTCGACATCAACTCGACCCCTCGATCTGCAGGAGGTCGACGAAACTCTCTCCTTCGAGTCCGGCCCCTTCCGCCCCGAGCAGGTCCGCCACCGTCTGTCCGAGATCGGAGAACGAGTCCCTCGTGCCGAGATCGACCGGCCCGCCCCGGAGCCCGGCGGCCAGGAGGGGGGTCCGCTCGCGCGAATGGTCGGTCGGCGGCGTGGTGGGGTCACACCCGTGGTCCCCGGTGAGCAACAGCACGCCCCCGTCGAGGGCGGCGATCAGCTCCGGGACCCTCCCGTCGAACGCCTCGATGCACGCTGCGTAGCCGTCCGCGTCGTTGCGGTGTCCGTACTTGGAGTCGAAGTCCACGAGGTTCGCGAAGACGAACACCGGCGCCGGCCTCCGGAGGTACTCGAGCGTGAGATCCAGCCCATGGTCGTTGGAGTCCGAGTACCTCCCCTCCGAGATCCCCTGGCCCGAGAAGATGTCCTGGATCTTGCCGACGCCGAGGACGGCGACCCCCGCCTCCTGCAGCCGGTCGAGCACCGTCGGGCCGGGCGGCGGAACGGAGAAGTCGCGTCGCTCGGGGCTCCGCACGAACGCACCGGGCGGGCCCTCGAACGGTCGCGCGATCACCCGTCCGACGTTGTGCGGTCCGACGAGCAAGCGGCGTGCAGCTCGTGACCATCCGTAGAGCAGCGGGAGGTCGACCATCGACTTGTGCGTCGCGATCTGGAACACGGAGTCCCCCGACGTGTAGACGATCGGGCCTCCCGTCCGGAGGTGTTCCTCCCCGAGCTCGGCGATGATCTCCGTCCCCGAGGCGGCGCGGTTCCCCAGCACGGTCCTGCCGATCTCCCGCTCGAACGCCTCGATCAGATCCGCGGGGAACCCGTCCGGATACAACGGGAACGGCTCGTCGAGCCGGATCCCCATCATCTCCCAGTGACCGGTGGTGGTGTCCTTGCCTGCGGAGCGCTCGGTCGCGCGACCGTGGGCGGTTCCTGGCGCGGCAGTGGCGTCGACGCCGCGGATGTTCGTGAGGGATCCGAGTCCGAGCGATGCGAGGTTCGGCGCCCGGATCCCGCCCACCGCACGGGCGGTGTTCGCGAGCGTGTCCGACCCATGGTCCCCGTAGGCCGCTGCGTCCGGTGCGTCGCCGACGCCCCACGAGTCGCATACCACCAGCAGCACGCGTGGCACGAGCGCGCCGGTCAACGGCCCTCCGCCTGCTTGCAGTCGATGCCCAGCACCGCCCACGGCAGGGCCTCGAGGCGCTCCGGTGCGATCGGCCGGCCACATCGCTCACAGATCCCGTAGCTGCCGGCCTCCATCTTCGACAGGGCTCGCTCCACATCGGACAGGTTCGACCGCAAGGCACGTACGACCGCCATCACCTGCGAGCGCTCGCCGGTGCTGTGCCCTCGGTCGGCGAAGCCCGCGTCGTCCACGAACGCGACGTCGTCCGAATCCGGGTCGGCCCCCTGAGACTCCATCTCGGCTCGGAGGAACGCTCGATGGCGCAGGAGCTCCTCCCGGAGACGCGCCAGCGTCGCCTCGTCGAGCGCGTCGTCCGCCATCACGCCCGGACGCGCCGGCGGGCGCGGGGATGGGACTCCTCGTAGACCTCCCGAAGGTGCCGGGCGGTCACGAGCGTATAGATCTGCGTCGTCGCCACGCTCGCGTGGCCGAGGAGCTCCTGGACCACACGGACGTCGGCGCCACCTTCGAGGAGGTGGGTCGCGAAGGAGTGTCGGAGTGTGTGCAGCGTGACACGGCGATCGATCCCGGCCAGCCGAACGTACCGGCCGAGCAGGCGAGCGCAGCTCTGACGCGACAGGCGGCCACCCCGCGCGTTGAGGAACAGCGCGCCTCGGCTGACCCCGGTCGCCAGCGCGGGGCGGCCGCGCGTGAGGTAGGCGCCCACGGCCTCGTGCGCGAACGAGCCGAGCGGCACGTCGCGTTCCTTCCCGCCCTTGCCGAGCACCCGCAGGCTCCCCTCCTCCAGGTCGAGGTCATCGACGTCCATGCCGGTCAGCTCGGAGATCCGCAATCCGGAGCCGTAGAGCAGCTCGAGGATCGCCCGGTCGCGGACGCCGGTGGGCGAGCTCTCCTCCGGCGCCTCGAGGAGTCGCCGGACGTCGTCCACGGGGAGCGGGCGCGGCAAGGATCGGGGCAGACGGGGCTGCGCGACCCCCGCAGCCGGATCCCGCTCCGTCACCCCCTCCCGCAACAGGAACCGATGGAAGGACCGGACCGCGGAGAGCGTCCGAGCGACGGAGGTCGCACGGTAGGGCGCGGCCTCAGGACCGTGCGTCGATGCCGAGAGCGACGCGACGAAGGACCTGATCGTGCGCTCGTCGACATCACGGAGGATGCGCACGTCGCGATGCTCGAGGAAGTCGATGTACCGACGCAGGTCGCGACGGTACGCCTCGAGCGTGTTCTCGGAGAGCCCTCGTTCCACCGTGAGGTGGTCGAGGTAGCGCTCCGCTTCCGTCGCGAGCCCGTGCGCCACCGCTGCCCTCCCTCACCCGGCCCCGTCGATCAGGTTCCCGAGCGGGACGTAGGGCACCGCGTGCGCTTCCGCGACGCCCTCGTTCGTGACCGAGCCCCCCAGGACGTTCACGCCGCCCGCGAGGGCCGGGTCCGACCGGACCGCCTCCTCGAGGCCCTGCTCCGCGATCGCCAACGCGTACGGCAGCGTCACGTTCGTGAGCGCATAGGTCGAGGTGTTGGGGACCGCGCCGGGCATGTTGCCGACGCAATAGTGCACGACGCCGTGGACGACGTAGGTGGGATCGGAATGGGTCGTCATGCGAGACGTGGCGACGCACCCACCCTGGTCGATCGCGATGTCGACGACCACCGACCCGGGCCGCATCGAGGCCACCATCTCGTCCGACACGATCACCGGCGCTTTCGCTCCCGGGAGAAGAACGCTCCCGATCACGGCGTCGGCCTCCCGGACCCGCTGTTCGAGCGTGAGCCGGTCCGACATCAGGGTGACGATCCTCCCGCGGTAGATCTGGTCGACGAACCGGAGCTTGTCCAGGTTCTTGTCGACCACGATGACCTCGGCCTCCATCCCCGCTGCGATCCCGGCGGCGTTCGCACCGGCCATCCCGGCACCCAGGACGAGCACGCGGGCGGGCCGAACGCCCGACACTCCACCCATCAGGACGCCGCGCCCGCCGGCCTCCTTCTCGAGGAACCGAGCCGCCACGTGCGGCGCCATCCTCCCTGCGATCTCGCTCATCGGGGCGAGGAGCGGAAGGCGCCCATCGCCCAGCTGAACCGTCTCGTAGGCGACGGCATCCACCTTCCGACGGATCAGCTCCTGGGTGAGTTCGGGGTTCGCGGCGAGGTGCAGGTAGGTGAAGAGGATCTGCCCTTCCCGCAACAACGCGTATTCGGAGGCGATCGGCTCCTTGACCTTCAGGATCATGTCGGCACCGCGCCACACGTCCTCGGCGGAGGAGACGAACTGCGCCCCCGACCGCTTGTAGCGCTCCTCGGAGAGGCTCGAGCCGAGCCCCGCTCCCTCCTCGATCAGGACCGTCTGTCCGGCGTCCACCAGCTCGCGGACCCCCTCGGGGGTCGCCGCGATGCGGAACTCGTTGTCCTTCACCTCTTTGGGGATGCCGACGATCAACGCCCGCCCCTTCCGACTCC
>DATFGG010000166.1:0-3180 GCA_035249665.1 Actinomycetota bacterium
TCCGTCGGCAGCATCCGCCGTCCGCGCCGGAGGAGCTGCTCGAAGCGAAGGACGTCGAGCTCCTCGGGCTCCGCGTGGACCACGTAGCCGGGCGTGCGACCCTCGATCAGGTCCGGGCCGAGCGCCGCGCGGAGATGCGAGACGTAGCTCTGGATCGTGTTCCGCGCGGCGCGGGGAGGTTCCTCGTCCCAGATCCGTTCGATCAGCTCGTCCATCGTGACGACACGGTTGGCGGCGAGGAGGAGGTGCGCGAGCACCAGCCGTTGGCGAGGGCCGCCGAGGGCGACCGGTCGGCCTCCGTCCGTAACCTCGAGGGGTCCGAGCAGACGGAAGGCGAGGTGACCCGCGACGGCGCCCGGCTTCGCCGGCGCCGCTGCGTCCGCCGACGCTCGCGACGCCGCGAACAGCTCGATCGGTCGGGACAGTCCTTTGAGGCGGACGGCGCCTCGATCCTCGAACCGGATGCCCTCGACCGCCCCCGCGAGGTGGACGAGCTCCGACGTCACCAGGATCTCGCCCGCCCGCGCCCGGGCACACAGACGGGCCGCCAGATTCAAGGCCCGTCCCCGGTACCCGTCGCCGAGCGGAACCGCTTCCCCGGCGTCCAGACCGATGCCGACACCGAGCATCTCCCGCTCGGCCGGCTCGGTCGCCGCGCGCTCCTGGAGATCGACGGCCGCTCGGAGGGCTTCCCTCGCGGACTCGAAGGCGGCCAGGACCTCGTCTCCCCGCACCTCGACGACCGTGCCGGACCGCCCTTTGACGCAGTCCGTGGCGATCGCGATGAATCGCTCCGACACGTCAGCGGCTGCCTGGTCCCCGCGCGCGTCGCTGAAGGTCGTGTAGCCGCGGAGGTCCGCGATCAGGAACGTGCGGATCACGGAGGATGACTGATCATCCGTGCCTCGTGGCCTGGCCTCGGTTCCCATGCATCGCTCCCGTCCTGCGCGGGCTGGACGTTCGGATTATCGTGCCGACCTGCCAACCTGAGAACCCGTGCTGACCTGGGCTTCAAGGGTCCTGCAAGCGCGGATGACGTCGGCAGCGCCGGACGTTCGTCAAGTTCGGTTCAAGTTCCGGAGCCCGGATGGTCGATACTGAGGCATGCGCAAGGGGGAACGCCTGCGTTTCGTCGCCATCGTGGGCGTGGTCATCGCGGTGCTCTCCGCCGGATTCGCGCTCGCCGGTGACGCCTTCGACGACCCGGCGGTCGAGCCGACCTCCACGTGCGAGCCCACCGATGACGTCGTGGACGACGGAGACACTGTCGAGGATCCCGAAGGCACCGAGGGCGAGGAGCCGGTCGAGGGCGAGGAGCCGGTCGAGGGCGAGGAGCCGGTCGAGGGCGACACCGAGGATTGCGACGACCCGGCCGAGGGCGACGAGACCGTCGAAGACGACGAGCCGGAAGCAAGCGCGGAGGAAGGCGCCGACGCCTCGCAGGCGCAGGACTACACAGCCGATGACTGCCTCGCCGCGGCGGGCGACGCGGTCGGCGAGGAGCCCGAAGAGAAGCCGGTTCCCGGCGAGCTGCACGGGCTCGAGAACGCGATGGCCCACCTGCTGTGGAACTGCCTCGATCACCCGAATCACGGTCTCGTCAACGCCCTCTCGAAGCACACGCTGAAGCTGGAAGCGTGGCTCGAGCGCCAGGAGCTGAAGGCGGAGGGCAAGGCGGAGCGAGACGCCGCGAAGGCCGAGCGTGAAGCTGCGCGTGATGCCGCGAAGGCCGAGCGCGAGGCCGCCAGGGAAGCCGCGAAGGCCGCCCGCGAGCTCAGCCACTCCAGCTGATCTGCCCGCGATCCTGCGCCACGCTCAGCGAACGCTCGAGGTGGCACCCGCGGTCATGAGGTCCGCGACCGATGACGAGGACTTCCCGAACTCCCACCAGCCCGTGACCCACGGCTTCACGAAGGACATGCTCCGGCCGTAGACGAGCGGGATGCACGCGATCCGGTCGGCGACCGCCATCCGATCGGCCTCGTGGAACAGCTCGAGCCGCGAACGGTCGCTGCGCTCCTGCCGCGCCCGCTCGATCAGCTGGTCGAACTCCGGGTCGGAGAACCCGCCGTAGTTGGTCTTGCTGTCCGTCTGGAACAGCAGGCGGAGAAAGTACTCGGGGTCCGCATAACCGGGAAGCCATCCGGTGATCACGATCGGGGCCATCTCCGTCGGATCTCCGATCGCGAGTGCCTGCTCCAGCGTCCAGGGTCGGACCGGCACATCGAGATCGAGCACCTCCTTCCAAGTGCGGGCAACGACGAGAAGGAAGTCGTCGAGCCATGTCTCGATGCCGGCGATCTCGAGGTCCCGGAGCTCGTCTCGTGACAATCCCGAGCGCCGGAGATGCTCGCGGGCCGCATCCGGGTCGAACCGCGGAACGATGTCCGGCGTGTGGCCCTGCAGGGCGGGCGGCACGATGCCCCCGTTCGCGACCACGAGGTTCGAAGGCACGTGCTCGGCCAGCGTCTCCCGATCGATCGCGGTCGCGAGCGCCCGCCGGAACTCGACGTTCCCCATCACGGGGTCCGCATGCCGGAACGCCAGGAACCCCGACCAGCTCGCGGCCCCGAGGTGCGCTTCGTCCGAGATCCCCGGCACGAGGTCGGCCGTCTTCGGCGTGTAGCGCACGGTGACGGCATCGAGCTCGTTGCGGGCATAGGCGGCGATCGCCTCGGGGATGCCTTTCCGCACGTACTCGACGGTCGCGACGTTACCCGGCCGCGGCGTGCTCGGATCCTCGCGACGGTGGAGCACCAGTCGGTCTTCGTACCGTTCGACGATCTCGAAGGCGCCGCTGACCACCTGCTTCCCGGGTTCGGTCCATCCGTCGCCGTCGCGCTCGATCGCGTGCCGCGGTTGCGGACCCCCGTCGGGACGGTTCATCACGCTCATGAAGTACGGGGCCGGCGCCGCCAAACGGAACTCGACGGTCCGGTCGTCGAGCGCGCGAACGCCGATCAGGTCCGGGTCCTCGGTGCTGCGCAGGTAGTGGTCCTGACCGTGTTCGAGGACGAAGTAGATCGCGACCGACGACCCCGGGGCGTCGGGGTTCAGCACGCGCTTGATCCCGTATTCCACGTCGTGCGCCGTCAAGGGCTCGCCGTCGGACCACGTCAGGCCATCGCGGAGATGGAAGACGTAGCGCAGGCCGTCGTCGGAGATCTCCCATCGCTCCGC
>DATFGG010000167.1:0-3080 GCA_035249665.1 Actinomycetota bacterium
GACCGGTGAGGTCGCGAGGGCCTTCCAGAACAGCAGGAGGTCGTCGTAGTCGAGGACGTGCTGTCGGCGTTTGCGTTCCGTGTAGGCGCGGAAGACGTCGACGATGCCTTCGGCCTCGTCGAGGCACCACGGGTAGTGACCCTTCAGGACGTCGACGAGCCGCTCGCCGGCGTTCACGGTCCGCGAGTAGATCGCCGCCAGCGTGTCCTTGCGCGGGAAGCGCCGCTCGCGGGACGAGTAGCCGAGCTCGTCGCGGAGGAGGTTCATCACGTCGGCGCCGTCCGCCTGGTCGAGGACGGTGAAGTCCGGCGTGAGACCGAGCGCCCGGCCGTGCAGACGGAGGAGGCGATTGCCCACCGCGTGGAACGTGCCGCCCCATACCCGGCCGGCGTCGCCGTTCGCGGTGAGCCGCTCGGCACGCGACAGCATCTCCCTCGCGCCGCGGCGACTGAACGTGAGGAGGAGGATCCGCTCTGGCCTCGTCCCCCGCTCGATCAGCGAGGCCACCCGCGCCGCCAGCGTCATCGTCTTGCCGCTGCCGGCCCCGGCCACGACGAGGAGCGGTCCCTCGCCATGGCGGACGGCGGCTTCCTGCTCTGGGTTCAGGTTCTCGAACACGCGTTCGAAGGATAGTCGCGAGGAGGGACCGAATCGAGAACCCCGCGCTAGCGGGCTTTCGTGGGGTCGCCCTTCTCGGCGTTGAGCGCGACGGCTTCCTTGACCCAGCCGGTGAACCTCGCCGTGTCGACGTCGCCCGGTCCCCGGATCTTCACGTGGCGCATCCGGTCGCCGGTCCCCTCGAGGCGGCCATCCGCGTCCGTGAGGTCGGCACCTCGCCAGAACCCGAAGTTGACGGCCGAGGTGAACGCCTTGACGTAGGCGAAGGGGCCGTCCTGTTCGTAGACGGGCTGAGCCCACTTGATCGAGCCGGTCGCCTCCGGAGCCGCCCGCCGGATCAGGGCATCGAGCTCGCCGACGACCTCGCCCCGCCAGTCGCCGAGGAGCTTCGCGTACTCGTCGATCGTACCGGCCGCCACGTCTCTCACCTCCGGCTCCCTGGGTTCACGCGGGATGGTACGACGTGGGAGGATGCCGCCCATGTCGGACCCGGAGATCCGGATCGAGGAGAACGGCCCGTACGAGGTGAAAGGCCCGCTGCCGATCTCGCGGACGAGGACCGTGAAGACGGAGTTCGGCGAGCCGGTCGACTACGCACCCTTCGAGCCGTTGGAAGCGGATGAGACGTACCGCCTGTGTCGCTGTGGCAAGAGCGGGAACAAGCCGTTCTGCGACGACAGCCACCTCGAGGAACCCCGCGTCGACGTCACGGAGCGCGCGGATCATGGCCCGCGCGACGACCGCACCGACGTCTTCCAAGCTCAGGACGGAGCGATCATCAGCGACGACCTGTCGATCTGCACGAAGGCGGGCTACTGCAAGGATCGGTTCACGGGGGTATGGCAGATGCTCGGTGACCCGGACCCCGCCGTCCGCGAACGGATGGGCCGTATGGTCCAGCTCTGCCCGTCGGGCCGGCTCGCATGGGCAGACTCGGTCGACTCGCCCGACCACGAGCCGGACTACGAGCCCGAGATCGGCGTCTTCCGGAACGGGCCGTTGTTCGTGCGCGGCGGGGTGCAGGTCGTCGGAGCGGACGGCGAGCCCTACGAGGTCCGCAACCGCCAGACCCTCTGTCGGTGCGGGTACTCCCAGAACAAGCCGTTCTGCGACGGCTCGCACAGGCTCGTCGGCTTCCGGGACGGCTAGGGGCCTTCAGCGGTGGCTGTCCAGCGAGGGGTCGACCAGCGAGTCGATCCGCGCTCTGCTTGCGGAGGTGGACAATCTTGAGGAAGCGTCCTCGAAGACGTCCGATGGAGACACTTCGGCACGACCCTGGAATTGCTGTTCCGATCTGCTCGACGATGGGGCGAACCACACGCCGTTGCGGCCGACGTCGAGATGCCCCTGGCCACCCTCCGGCTCTCGTTGGTCGAGGAGCTGCGCCTCCGGAACGGACTCAACGACGCGCAGCGGGCCGCGCCGGACCGGTTGAACTGGGGATACAGCGAGATCGCGATCGCCCGACTCACGGAGTCGGAACCGGAGGCGGGTGACCACTCACGGAATCATGTTCTCCAGCTCCTATGGGAAGGAGGGAGACGGTCGCTCGAGGTGCGATTCGGAACCCTCGACCTCGTCCGCGACTGAAGCGGTCTCCCGACCTTCCGAACTTCAGCCACGCGCCGTCTCCGCTAGGCCGACACCAGTCCGAGGTCCTCGAGCAGACCCGGCGGGATCGCGTGGCAGTAGGGCTCGTGCCCATTCTTCAGGTAGTAGCGCTGGTGGTAGTCCTCGGCCGGATAGAAGGCCATGAACGGCTTGATCTCGGTCGCGATCGGCTGCGCGTAGCGAGGCTGGACCCGATCCCGGGACGCCTCCGCCGCCGCCCACTGCTCGTCCGAGTGGGTGAGGACGATGCTCCGGTACTGCGACCCTCGGTCCGGTCCCTGCCGGTTCACCTGGGTCGGATCGTGCATCGCCCAGAAGACCTCGAGGAGCTGGTCGTACGAGACGACCTCAGGATCGAACGTCACCTGGACGACCTCCGCGTGGCCTGTCGTGTCCGTGCAGACGAGCTGGTACGAAGGGTTCTCGACGAAGCCCCCGCTATAGCCGGAGATGGCTTCGGTCACTCCGGGGACCCTCCGGAACAGATGCTCCACGCCCCAGAAGCAGCCGGCGCCGAAGGTCGCGATCTCGCTTGGCATGTCGGTTCCTCTCTCGTCGATGTGTCGCCTCCATAGTGCCAGCGGTGGGTGCATCCGTTGCAGTGGGCCGCTCCTCATCCGGAAGCCCTAGGGCCCTCGGGGAAGGCCGAATTGGTCCTCTTCGCCGATACTCCCTGTGAGGTTGCTACCCGATATCGGGTAGCGAAGGGCAGTCGCACCGAGGAGGAGAGGCACATGCGACAGTGGGAGCTCATCGGGATCACGGACACGGTGGACTGGTCTCCACCTCGCCGGGATCCGGTCCCATCGGACGACGACGGGGATCACTACCCGGCGGTCCTGTGGACGACG
>DATFGG010000168.1:0-3797 GCA_035249665.1 Actinomycetota bacterium
CTCCTCGTAGACTGCTCGTTTGCCGTGCCGTCCACCGCGCTCTGCCGTGCGCTCTCGACGTCTCCCGGGAGGGGTTCTGCTTGCCTGACCAGCTCGTGCCTGTTCGGAATCGTGTCAGTTTCGCCAAGCTCGACGAGGTTCTCCAGCTTCCCGACCTCGTCGCCATCCAGAAGGACTCCTTCGATCGGCTCCTGAACGAGGGCCTCAAGGAGGTTCTCGAAGAAGTCTCACCTATCGAGGACTTCACAGAGCAGTTCCAGCTCTATTTCGGCAAGCACGAATTCCGAGCGATGAAGTTCTCGGAAGAGGAGTGCCGCGACAAGGACATCACGTTCTCCGCTCCACTGTTCGTCGAAGCGACCTTCGTCAACAAGGTCACCGGTGAGATCAAGGAGCAGGAGGTCTTCCTGGGCGACTTCCCCATGATGACCGATCGCGGCACCTTCATCATCAACGGCACCGAGCGCGTCGTGGTCTCCCAGCTGGTGCGCTCGCCGGGCGTCTACTTCAGCAAGGAGCCCGACAAGACCACCGACAAGGACATCTTCATCGCGAAGATCATCCCGTCGCGCGGTGCGTGGCTCGAGTTCGACGTGGACAAGAAGGACACCGTCGGCGTGCGGATCGATCGCAAGCGCCGGCAGCACATCACCGTCTTCTTGAAGGCCCTCGGCTTCAGCGCAGCCGAGATGCTGAAGCTCTTCGACAACGCGGTCTCCATCCAGAACACCCTCGAGAAGGACCACTTCGAGACCCAGGAGGAAGCCCTCGAGGATATCTATCGGAAGCTGCGGCCCGGCGAGCCGCCCACGGCCGAAAGCGCGAAGACCCTCCTCGAGAACCTGTTCTTCAACCCCAAGCGCTACGACGTCGCGCGTGTGGGTCGCCACAAGGTGGACAAGAAGCTGGGCGCCGCCGAGGGCGAGCTGTTGAAGCAACTGCGCTCCCATCACAAGGGCCTGGGCGAGCTCGACAACCCGGACCGCAAGGCGTTCGAGCAGATCCGCTATCGGGTCTTCTCCTCGATGCAGAAGGAGGAGGCGGCCGGCCAGGGGGCGCCCAAGTACAAGGCGGTCCTCACGTTCGAGGACATCCTCAAGACGGTCGGCTACCTCGTTCACCTGCACGCCGGCGAGGTCGGCTACGACCCGGACGACATCGACCACTTCGGGAACCGCCGGATCCGCTCGGTCGGGGAGCTGATCCAGAACCAGATCCGGATCGGGCTCTCGCGCATGGAGCGGGTCGTGAAGGAGCGGATGACCACCCAGGACGTCGAGGCGATCACGCCCCAGACGCTGATCAACATCCGTCCGGTCGTCGCCTCGATCAAGGAGTTCTTCGGGACCTCGCAGCTGTCGCAGTTCATGGACCAGACCAACACGCTCGCCGGCCTCACCCACAAGCGCAGGCTGTCGGCGCTGGGCCCGGGAGGCCTCTCGCGGGAGCGCGCCGGCTTCGAGGTCCGAGACGTGCACCCCTCCCACTACGGCCGGATGTGCCCGATCGAGACGCCCGAGGGTCCGAACATCGGCCTCATGGGGTCGCTCTCCAGCTTCGGCCGGATCAACGAGTTCGGGTTCATCGAGACCCCCTATCGGCGTGTCGAGAAGGGCAAGGTCACCGCGAAGATCGACTACCTGTCGGCCGACGAGGAGGACCGCCACGTCATCGCGCAGGCGAACGCCCGCCTCGCTGCTGACGGCACCTTCCAGGACACGCAGGTGCTGGTGCGACGGAAGGGTGGCGAGGTCGACCAGGTTTCGCCCGACGAGATCGACTACATGGATGTGTCCCCGAAGCAGCTGGTCTCGGTGGCGGCCGCCCTGATCCCGTTCCTCGAGCACGATGACGCGAACCGCGCCCTGATGGGCGCCAACATGCAGCGGCAGGCCGTCCCCTTGCTCCGCGCCGAGGCACCGCTGGTGGGCACGGGCGTGGAGTTCCGGGCGGCCGTCGACGCAGGCGACGTCGTGCTGGCCGAGGAGGCAGGGACCGTCGAGGACGTCTCGGCCGAGGCCATCGTGGTCAGGGAGAAGACCGGAAAGCTGCGGACCTACGACCTGATCAAGTTCCGGCGGACCAACCAAGGGACGAACTTCAACCAGAAGCCTCTCGTGGACATCGGCGACCGGGTCGCGAAGCAGCAGGTGATCGCCGACGGTCCGTCAACGGATCAGGGCGAGATCGCCCTCGGCAAGAACCTCCTGGTGGCGTACATGCCCTGGGAGGGTCACAACTACGAGGACGCGATCATCATCTCCGAGCGCCTGGTGAAGGACGACATCCTCACCTCGATCCACATCGAGGAGCACGAGGTCGACGCCCGCGACACCAAGCTGGGCGCTGAGGAGATCACGCGCGACATCCCCAACGTCTCCGAGGAGATCCTGAAGGACCTCGACGAGCGGGGGATCGTCCGGATCGGGGCCGAGGTCAACACCGGCGACTACCTCGTCGGGAAGGTCACGCCCAAGGGCGAGACGGAGCTCACCCCCGAGGAGCGGCTGCTCCGAGCGATCTTCGGTGAGAAGGCGCGCGAGGTGCGCGACACGTCCCTCAAGGTGCCGCACGGCGAATCGGGCAAGGTGATCGGTGTGCGCGTCTTCAACCGGGACGACGGCGACGAGCTGCCACCCGGTGTGAACCAGCTCGTGCGCGTCTACGTGGCGCAGAAGCGCAAGATCTCCGACGGCGACAAGCTGGCCGGACGCCACGGGAACAAGGGTGTGATCTCCACGATCCTTCCCGAGGAGGACATGCCGTTCCTCGAGGACGGCACGCCGGTCGACATCATCTTGAACCCGCTGGGGGTCCCGTCGCGGATGAACCTCGGGCAGGTGCTGGAGGCCCACCTGGGCTACGCCGCGCTCGTCGGATTCGACAAGAGCGGCGAGGATCACACCGGACCCGTCCACGTGGCCACGCCGGTCTTCGACGGCGCCAAGGAGGACGAGATCCTCGCGGCGATCCGCAGCTCACACGCGGCCTCCGATGGGAAGAAGCTCGTCAACGACATCGGGAAGGCGCGGCTCTACGATGGCCGGAACGGCCAGCCCTACGCCGAGCCGGTCACGGTCGGGGTGGCCTACATCTTGAAGCTGCTGCACCTGGTGGACGACAAGATCCACGCCCGGTCCACGGGGCCGTACTCGATGATCACGCAGCAGCCGCTCGGCGGGAAGGCGCAGTTCGGCGGCCAGCGGTTCGGCGAGATGGAGGTCTGGGCCCTGGAGGCCTACGGCGCCGCGTACGCCCTCCAGGAGCTGCTCACGATCAAGTCGGATGACGTGCTGGGCCGTGTGAAGGTCTACGAGGCGATCGTGAAGGGCGAGAACATCCCCGAGCCGGGGATCCCGGAGTCCTTCAAGGTGCTGATCAAGGAGATGCAGTCGCTCTCGCTCAACGTCGAGGTGCGCTCCTCGTCCGGTGAGGAGATCGAGCTGCGCGAGACCGACGAGGACGTCTTCCGCGCGGCCGAGGAGCTCGGGATCGACCTCAGCCGACGGGAGCCGGCGGGGGCGGACTTCGATTGAGGGTGCGCGGGAATAGACGAACGTTGGCAGAGGTGCGAGGACGATCGCGACCCGGGGGGTCTGGGGGGCTCAAGCAGCGAGCGCGAAGCGCGAGCGTAGCCCCCCAGGAGAGGAGAGCCTAAGTGCTGGATGTGAACTACTTCGACGAATTGCGGATCGGGCTGGCGGCGGCCGACCAGATCCGCGCCTGGTCCAACGGAGAGGTCAAGAAGCCGGAGACGATCAACTACCGCACGCTGAAGCCGGAGAAGGACGGGCTCT
>DATFGG010000169.1:0-5492 GCA_035249665.1 Actinomycetota bacterium
GCCGTCGAGCAGCTTGACGTTGTCGAACCCACGGAGCTTCAGGAGCCAGTACGCGTAGGCCGCGAACCAGTTGTTGTTCCCTCCGTAGAGCACGACCGTCGTGTCGGGTCCGACGCCGGCCGCCGACAACAGCTCGGAGAAGCCGGCCTGGTCCCGGTAGTCACGACCGACGTCCGTGTGCAGGTCCGTGGTCCAGTTCCATGCGACCGCGCCCCGGACGTGGCCCTTCCCATAGGCGGCGGTGTCCTCGTCGACCTCGATCGCCCGCACCGCGGGGTCGTCGAGATGCTCCTCCAGCCAATCCGTGCTCACGAGCACGTCGGGCTTCGCGTAGTCCGTCATCGCCTGTTCCCCTCTCTCCGCGGCCCCGCGATCGGACCGGAAACGCATGAGCGGCCGCACCTCGCGGCCGCTCGTATCACCAGATGTCTTCCTCGGTTACGTCGACCGCGCGCGCAGCGATCCTCCGGCGGCCTTCGAACAGCACAGCTTCGAGGGGATCATCGCTCCCACGACGCCCAACTGCCTCGTCCGGATCACGTCGGATCCCATCCTCGGGTCGGAAACTGCAGATGCAACGAGTATCGCACCCTCGGGGATGCGTCAAGGGGCGCTCCTTCAGGCCGCGGAGTCGATCGCCGATTGGGGGAAGGGATCCCAGATCCACGCCAGGTTCACGGCCAGATCCACAGGGCCAGAAGCACAGGCCGAAAGCACAGGGAGACAAGTGACCGAACCGGAGCCTCACCCCGGGGGCGAGCGCGGGCGAGACGCCCTCCTGACCCTCTCCAGGGCCGCGGCAGAGATGGGCCGCCTGCCGGACCAGGTCCCGGCGATCGCGGTTCGGACGGCCGTCGAGCTCGGGTACGACGGCGCCTCGTTCCGGGTGCTCGAAGACGATCGGATGACCCACCGGTCGCTCGAGACAGCGGGCTCCCCGGAAGATCCCGAGGACCTCCCCCTGGTCTCCGCGCGGATGGCGGACCTGGTCCTCATGCGAGGTGAGACCGTGCTGGCGAACCGCGTCCCGGCGGCCGGAGAGGTTCCCCTGCCTCCGACCGATGGCGATGCGGGCGCGGCGATCGCGAGCCCGATCTGGATCGATGGGTGGGTCGCGGCGATCATCGTCGGCGTCATCGAGGGTGATGCGAGACCGGGTCCGGACCAGGTCGCGTCCTTCGACCTCCTCGCTTCGAGGGCAGGACTCACCCTCGTCAACGCGCAACGCCTCGAAGAGCGACGGGAGACCGTCGGTCGGCTCGAGCAGGGCGATCGCCTCAAGGGCGAGTTCCTGACAACCATCTCTCATGAGATGCGGACGCCGCTCACGGTCCTGATGGGGAACGGCATCACGTTGGAGGAGAACTGGGACGCACTGGACGAGGAGGGCCGACTCGAGCTGGTGTCCGGGATGAACGCGAACGTCCGCACCCTCGACGCCATGCTCACGAACCTCCTCGACTACGCGCGGATGGAAGCTGGTGAGCTGTGGGTCAGCTTCGAACCGTTCGACATCTCGGGAACGCTCCGCACCGCCTGCGAGCGGATGGAGGCTGCCGTGGGCGTCCGCCGGATCGTGACGGCGATCGAGGAAGGGCTCCTCGTCAGCGGTGACGTCGTCCTGATCCGCCGCATCCTGACCCACTTCCTCGCCAACGCAGCCATCCACACCCCACCGGGAACGACGATCACGGCGTCATGTCATCGGCGGGATGAGGAGGTCGAGGTGATCGTCGTCGACGACGGCCCGGGGATCGCGCCCCAAGACCTCCCCTTCGTGGGCGAGCGCTTCTACCGAGGAGGAGATGTGAACACCCGGCCGAAGGGACTCGGCCTCGGGCTCGCGCTGACGTTGGGGATCCTCGAGCTGCACGACAGCACCCTCATCGTCGAGAACGGGGACACCGGCGGCGCCCGATTCTCGTTCGCGCTCCCGTTCGTCTCCGACCCCACACGTGACGCGGGATCCCAGGACGATCGTCCTACGCCGACGCAGTACGCTCGCCACCATGGCCGGGCCTGACGTCGGCGACCCCGCTCCCGACGCGCTGCTGGTCGACCTCGAGCACAGGGAGGTTCGACTGTCCCGGCTCTGGAACGAACGCCCCGCGGTCGTGGTGTTCCTCCGCTACTTCGGATGCCCGTTCTGCCAGACGCAGGTCGTGAACCTCCGGAACGAGCACGAACGGATCCTCCGAGCGGGAGCAACGGTCGGCCTGATCGGTCACGGCGACCCGGAGGCTGCGATCGCGTTCGCGTCCTCGAAGGAGCTGCCGTTCCCGCTCCTGCTCGACCGCGACCGCGGCGTGTATCGCGCCTACGGGTTGGTCCAGGGGAAGGCGATGCAGGTCCTCAGCCCCAGGGTCGCGCTCCCGTGGATCAGGGCCGAGCTGTCGGCCGAGACGCGCCAACGAGGTCTCGCGGGAGGCAGCTTCCTCCAGATGCCCGGCACGTTCGTGATCGATACGAGCGGGGTCGTCCAGGCACGCGGTGGGAAGATCCGGATGGCGCACCGGAATAGGGATTTCGCCGATGCGCCTTCGACCGAACGACTGATCGAGGCCCTGGCCGAGACGGAGCGGTCGAGCTAGAACATCCCGAGGGCTGCCTTGGCCTCCTCCGACATCATCTCGGGATTCCAGGCCGGCCTGAGCACCATCTCGGGGCGCACCTCGCCGATCCCGTCGAGCGGGGCGAGGAACGCGCGCATCTGATCCTCGATCAGCGGCCCGATGGGACATCCCATCGTCGTGAGCGTGTACTGGATGTCGACGTCGCCGTCCTCGGCCACGTCGACCTCGTACACGAGACCCAGGTCGACGATGTTGATGCCCAGCTCGGGGTCGATCACGCTCTTGAGCGCCTCGAGCACCTGGTCCTCCGACGGCGCTCCCCCGTTCGTGCTCGCGGCGGGTGGGGCCGCGGGCTCGGCCGCTCCCTCGGGGGTGTTGTGCGTTTGCGATACAGCGGTTTCGGGCTCCGGCATACATACCTCGGTCCTGATACGAACTATCCTAGGGACCAGACTACCGCCCCGATCGCCAAGGCACGCGACAGGACGCGCCCGCAAACCGAAGGAGGGCCGCACCCGACCCATGACTGGGATCCGAGCGCTGATCGTCGACGACCATCCCGTGACCCGGGAAGGCCTTCGGACGGCCCTGTCGATGTCCGATGATGCCGTCGAGGTCGTGGGCGAGGCGGCGAGCGGTCAGGAGGCGATCGACCAGGCCCGTGACCTGTCTCCCGATGTGGTCTTCATGGACGTCCGGATGCCGGGCATGGACGGGATCGAGGCGACCCGCCGGATCCGCGAGGCCTCTCCGGAGACGAGGGTCATCCTCATCACGATCGACGAATCGCGTGGAGCGATCTCCGAGGCCATCCAGGCCGGCGTGTCGGGGTATCTGCTCAAGGACGCGTCACCCGATACGCTGGTCGATGCCGCTCGTAACGCGGTCGAAGGCAACGCCGTGATCCATCCGCAGCTCACGAAGACCTTCATCGAGGAGGTCCACCTCGCCGAGACCGAGGGACGGTCCACTCCGCTGTCCAAGCGCGAGCGGGAGATCCTCCAGAAGGTGGCCGACGGGGCCACGACGAGGCAGGTCGCGAGCGACCTCGGGATCTCCCCCCACACGGTGAAGACCCACCTCGAACGGATCTTCGAGAAGCTCGGGGCGAACGACCGGGCACAGGCGGTGGCGATCGCCATACGCACCGGAATCGTCCACTGAACGGCCCACCTCAACCGGCCCCCCCAGGCGCCGATACCAACTGCAGATGCCAACCACCGTGCTGCTCTGCGACACGCCCGACGAGGTCGCTCGCTTCCAGTACCACTTGCTGCGGGAGCACGACCTTGAGGTCGAGGTCACGACCGATGCCTTCCGGGGCGTGGAGGCGGCGGTCCGGTCCCGGCCGGACGTGATCGTGTCCGAGCTCACGCTCGAGGGACTGGGCGGCGCCGAGCTGGTGAAGCGATTCCTCGCCTCGTCCCCCTCATCCCGGTTCGTGGCCCACACCGTGGTCCGCGACCCGGTCCGCGTGACCGAGGTCCTCGCCGCCGGCGCATCGGGCTACGTGCTGAAGGAGGATCCCGTGGAGGACTCCCTTCGGGCCATCCGGGCGGCGTCCACCGGCGCGGTCACGCTCTCCGGGCAGGTGGCCGGGCTGCTCTCGACCGAGCTCGCGCGCGCGGTCGGCCGTTCCCACGAGCTGGAGACGGAGCTCGTCGCCCTCCGCCACGACGTCGCCCAGGGGTCCACGGCGAAGGCCGATTTCCTGGCCAACATCTCCCACGAGCTCCGGACGCCAGTCACCGTGGCCAAGGGCATCGCCTACGTCTTGAAGAACCCGGCCGTCCCGGACGAGGAGCGGAACGAGTTCCTCGGTCAGCTCACCGGCTCGCTCGACAAGCTGATGGGGATCGTGGACGAGCTGATCACCCTGTCCGAGCTCGAGCGCGGAACGTTCGAGCTGAGCCTGGTGGAGACCGATCTCGCTCCGCTCGTCCGCCATGCGATCGACGAGGTCCGGATGCGCTACCCGGGGATCCCGATCGCGGCCGAGGTGGCCGACGGTCTGCTCTGCGTCGCCGACGGGCCTCGCCTCGGGTCGGTGGTCCGGGAGCTCCTCGACAACGCCTGCCGCTACTCCCCGTTCGGACGTGCGGTCGAGCTCGTTGCGCGGGACCTCGCCGAGGGTGTGACCGTGATGGTGACGGATCGGGGTGAGGGGCTCGACCGAACGGTCGCGGCCCGGGCCTTCGATCAGCCGTTCTCCACCGGCGAAGGCGTACTCCACAAGGAGAAGTCGGGTGTCGGGACCGGGCTGCACCTCGCCCGGCAGCTGGTGGTCGAGCACGGAGGGGTGATGTGGGTGGATCCGCTCCCCGGCGGAGGTACACGCGCATCCTTCTGCGTCCCCCACCAGCGGGGCCAGCGGCTCGAGATGCCGCCCGCGGGCGCCGCCTGAGCCCCCGGGTTCCGCGCGTCCGGCCCGGGCCCTCCCCCGACTCGGCTCCCCCGTTGGACCTACGGAGGCTCGGAGAAGTATCCTGCTCCAGAGGGTCAGGTGCGGGTGCGCAGAAGCCTCCTCGGGATCGGGGTCGTTGTCCTGGTGTCCGCATGCGCCCCCGCGTCCCCCAAGACCTCGCCGCTCCAGGAGCTCCTCGTCACGCCCTCACCGACCCCGTTCAGCCTCGTGACGGCCGGCCAGGTCCAAGGGGTCGTGCCCGACCGGTGGGAGGCCACGCTCGTCGATCCGTCATCGGGGGTCCGCGGAGGGTTCGTGGCGTCGCCCCGGCACGGCCGATGGTCAGATGTCGACGGGAGGACCGAGGGGATGTCGGCCACGTGGGTCGACGCCACGCGCGTGGGTGTCCCGTCCGACTTCTACTACCTCGCCGCGAACGGCCCCCTGCTCTCCCGGCTGACCACCTCCGCCAACTGCCGGGGCTCGCGTCACGTGTATCTCGACCGTCGTCCGAC
>DATFGG010000170.1:0-3505 GCA_035249665.1 Actinomycetota bacterium
GGGATGTTCTGGTTCAGCCGGAAGAGGTTCGTCGGGTCGTATCGCCGCTTGATCTCGCGCAGGCGATCCCAGGTTGCACCCGGGTAGGCGGCGCGGACCCGCTCGGGGCCTTCGTCCTCGAGGAAGTTCACGTACGCGCCCATGTCCTCCTGGCGGAGAACGTCGGCGAAGTCCTGGACCCACCCCTCGTACTTCGGGCGATCCTCGACGTTCTCGAAGAGGGCGGCGACGTTGACCATGATCTTGCTCGAGCGGTGCGCGAACGCGGTCGCGTCCGCGGGAACGCGCGCCATCGCGCCGCCGAGCGCGCGGAACTGGGCCGCTGCCATCATCGCGTCCGACGAGCTGACCCGGTCGAGGATCGCGGCGGCGACGTCCGCGTCGACCCGGTCGAGGAACATCGTCCGGTCCGACGCGATCGGGTGGAAGTTCCCTTCCTCCTCCATGTAGATCCCGGGGTACGGCATCTCCTTCAGCATGTCGGCGAGCGGCTCCGCGAGCTCGCGGAACGGCGCCACCGCCCGCTCGCCGGCCTCACCGCCGCCGGCGTGCACGATCATCCCCAAGATCACGACCCTGCCGTGGGCCGCCTCGGGGAGGAACGGCATGGGCGGCGCCTTCATCACGGTCGCGATCGTCGAGAGCTCCTCGGGCGCCGACTCCGAGGCGGCAGCCCAGCCCACGATGGTCTCGAGAGTGGCGGGCAGGATCAGGATCCCTCCCACGATCGACGGCACGTCGAACAAGCGGAAGTTGAACCGGGTCGCCACACCGAAGTTGCCGCCGCCGCCGCGGATCGCCCAGAACAGATCGGGGTGCGTCTCCTCGTCCACCCGCACGACCTCGCCGGCCGCGGTCACGACGTCGGCCGCCAGGAGTGCGTCGATCGTGAGGCCGTACTTGCGTACGAGGAATCCGACCCCGCCGCCCAACGTGATCCCGCTGATGCCCACGGAGGGGGCGTCGCCGAACCCGGTCGCGAGACCGTGCTCGGCGGCCGCTTCCGAGTACGTGCCGGCGGTGACGCCGGACTCCGCCCACGCGGTTCGGCTCTCGGCGTCGATCTCGAGCGCCTGCATCTCCGAGAGGTCGAGGACGATCCCGCCCTCGGTGACGGAGTGTCCGACCACGCTGTGGCCGCCGCTCCGGATCGCCAGCTCGAGGCCCGTGTCGTGGGCCTCGGCGATCACGCGGACGACGTCTGCGTCGCTCGCGACGCGGACGATCGCCGCTGGTCGACGGTCGAACCCGCCGTAGAACACCGCCCGAGCGTCGTCGTAGTCGGGGTCGCCGGGCGCGATCACGCGCCCCTCGATGTCCTTGCTGAGCCGGAGCGCGAGCTCGGGGTCGTGACCGTTCCTCGATGACATGGAACCTCCTCGTGTCCGGGGTCGCCCTTCCTGTCTACAGCCGGTCCCGGTGAACGGCCACCTCGTGACCTCACCGAAGATTTCGCCAATCTTGACAAAAAGAACTGTCGGTGGCAACATGGCATCCGTGATCGATGTGGCCGTGATCGAAGACCCCGAGGCAGCCGAGGTGTCCCTGGACCCCGTGCGGAGCCGCCTGCTGGCCGAGCTGGCCGAGCCCGGCTCGGCGACGAGCCTGGCGGGCACCCTCGGCCTCCCTCGCCAGAACGTGAATTACCACCTCAAGGCGCTCGAGCGGCACGGCCTCGTGGAGCTCGTCGAGGAACGGAAGAAGGGCAATATGACGGAACGGGTGGTCCGCGCGACGGCGCTCTCCTACGTGATCTCTCCGGCAGCCCTCGACGGTGTCCAGCCGGACCCGTCCCGCGCCCCGGACCGGCTTTCCGCGCGGTGGTTGATCGCGGTGGCGGCCAGGGCCGTGCGGGACGTGGGCCAGCTCGTGGCCGGCGCGACGAAGGCTCAGAAGCGTTTGGCCACGTTCGCGATGGACGGCGAGATCCGGTTCGCCTCCGCGGCCGACCGTTCGGCCTTCGCCGAGGAATTGGCCGCTTCGGTCACGTCGCTGGTAAGCAAGTACCACGACGAGACGGCGCCGCGCGGCCGCGACCATCGTGTGATCGTGGCCGTCCACCCGAGCCTCAAGGACGACCAACCGAGCGAAGCATCGATGACCACACCATCCGAGGGAGAGGAGCGCTGAGATGGCACACCCGTTCAAGGTGAGCGACGAGTTCGAGGTCACGGCCACTCCCGAGGAGGTGTGGGACGCGATCGCGACCGGTTCTGGCGTCGACGCCTGGTTCATGGGTGTCAACGAGATCGAGCCCCGGGAGGGCGGGGCGACCCGCATGAAGTTCCGCGGCTCCGCGGAGGAGGCGACGATCACGGCGTGGGAGCCGCCCACACACTTCGCGAGTCGCACCCCGGAGGGTGAGGACGGGGCGCTCCATGCCTTCGAGTACCTCGTCGAAGGGCGGGACAAGGGCAGCACCGTCGTCCGGTGGGTCCACAGCGGGTTCCTCGGTGACAATTGGGAGAAGGAGTACGAGGGCCTCTCCGAGGGCGATCCGATGTACTTCGACAAGCTCCGCATCTATCTCACGTACTTCAAGGGCCGCAAAGCGACGCCGGTGAACGTGTTCGGTGGTCCGGTGATCCCGGATCGCGACGAGGCGTGGGCGACCTTCTATCGGGGGCTCGGGCTCGCGGGCCCCCCGCAGCTCGGCGACCGGGTTCGGCTCACGCCCGAGGGGCTTCCGCAGCTCGACGGCGAGGTGGACTGGCTCTCCCGGGACTTCCTCGGTGTCCGCACCGACGACGGGATCTACCGGTTCATGCACATCAGCGTGTTCGGCGGTCCGACCGGTGTGGGCCATCACATCTTCGTCGACGGCCTGGACCAGCAGGAGACCGAGCAGGCATGGGAGTCCTGGCTCACGAAGCTGTTCTCGTAGGCTCGAACCGAGGAGGGATATCGCCATGGAAACGATCACCTCGAGAGACGGCACCGCCATCGCGTTCGATCGGATGGGCGAGGGGGCACCTGTCGTCCTGGTCACAGGTGGTTCGGTCGATCGCATGTCGAACGCGCCGCTCGCGCAAGAGCTCGCGTCCGACTTCACGGTCCTGAACTACGATCGCCGCGGCCGCGGTCCGAGCGGGGACACGCCTCCGTACGCGATCGAGCGCGAGATCGAGGACATCGAAGCGATGCTCGAGGCCGCGGGCGGTTCGGCGAACCTCTACGGCAGCTCGTCGGGCGCCGCTCTGGCACTCCAGGCGACGGCGGCCGGGCTCCCGGTCACGAAGCTCGCGCTCTGGGAGCCGCCGTACATCATCGACGAGAACGCCCGGCCGCCGAGGGATCAGGTCGAGCAGTACGAAACGATGGTGGCGGAGGGACGCAGGGGCGACGCGGCCGAGTACTTCATGACCAAGGTCGTGGGCATGCCACCCGAGTTCGCCGCGCAGGCGCGGAACGAGCCGTGGTGGCCGAACCAGGAGGCGCTGGCCCACACGCTCGCGTACGACGCGAGGATCATGGGCGACTACTCGGTGCCGACCGACCAGGCCGC
>DATFGG010000171.1:0-2344 GCA_035249665.1 Actinomycetota bacterium
GTACACGATCCCCGAGACCTCCCCTCCGATCGCGGTCGCCGCCTCCTCACCGGCCGCGGCCAGACTCGCGGGACGAGCCGGGGATGCCTTGATCTCGACCGCCCCGGAGGCCGAGATCGTGGAGGCGTTCCGGGAGGCCGGCGGTGAGGGACCCGTCTACGGGCAACTGACCGTGTGCTACGGGCCGGACGAGGCCAAGGCGAAGGACGAGGCGCTCGAGTGGTGGCCCAACACCAGCGTCCCGGGCGAGGTCGGTCTGGAGCTGGCCGAGCCACAGCACTTCGAGGAGGTCGCCGAGCTGATCACGACGGAGCAGGTCGGCGAGAAGGTGGTCTGCGGACCGGATCCGGACGCGATCGTCGAGAAGGTCGGGATGTTCACCGACGCCGGATTCGATCAGGTGTTCCTGCACCAGGTCGGCCCTCGACAGGAGGAGTTCCTTGCGTTCGCGAAGGGCGAGCTGCTGCCGGCGCTGCGGGAAGGGTCGGCGTGAGGGACTCCGGATCAGGCCGCCTGGGCGGCTCCGGAGGAGAGATGCTCCGCCAGGCGCGAGGCAAGGGCCATGATCGTCTGCGACGGCTGGGCTCCGCCCGCCGTGACGAACACGCTCGCGTCGCAGACGAAGAGGTTCGGATGGTCGTGCGCCTTGAGGTTCGCGTCCACGACGGAGGTCGCCGGATCCGAGCCCATCCGGCATCCGCCCATCGTGTGGTCGTTCCCGGGTGAGATCAGGACCTCCTGCGCGCCGGCGGCCTCGAGGATCGCCGTCGCTTCGGCATTGATCGCCGCCCGCATCGATCGCTCGTTCTCGCCGAAGTCGAACGCGACCTTCGGCCGGGGGACGCCGAACTCATCGGGGTCGTCGGACAGGCCGACCCGATTGTCCGCCGAGGGCAGACAGTCACCCTCGGAACCGAGCACCGCGACCTGGGGATACCGGCGGAGGGAAGCCACGAGCCTCTCCCCCCAGAGTCCGGGCCCGGTCTTGCAGAGGGTCTTCCCGAACTCACCGGGGAACAGCGACGAGGACATCCAGCTCCATCCGCTCGCGAAAGCCCGGTCCGGCTTCGTCCCGTAGTGATGCTGTGACAGCAGCGTGCCGGGTGCCGTGGACCACATGTGTACCGGCTGATCGAACATCGCGATGTGGCTGTCGGCGATATGAGCCATCAGGAAGCGCCCGACCGTCCCCGAGGAGTTCGCCAGACCGTCCGGATGCTGCGAGGACGCCGACTGCAGGAGGAGGCGCGGCGTCTCGATGCAGAACGCCGAGACGATCACGACGTCGGCCTCCTGCCGACGCTCGATCCCCTCCTGGACGTACACCACGCCGGAGATGCGTCCGTCAACCGAGGCCTCGATCCTCGTCGCACGGGCGCCCGCGCGGATCTCGGCGCCCGCCATCAACGCCTTGGGGACGTAGCTCACGTGCATCGAGCTCTTCGCCCGGCTCTTGCAGCCCCACTGGCAATAGCCGTAGTGCATGCAGGGCGACCGGCCCTCGTGCTGGGTCGTGAGGATCGCGAGGGGCGTCGGGACAGACTCGATCCCGCGCTGCGCCATCCCCTTCGCGATCAGCAGATCGCGGGCGGTCTGCTCGTGCGGCCCCTGCGGGTACGGACCGCGTCGAGGTCCCCAGGGCATCGACAGCGGTCCCGAGAGCCGGAGCTCTCGCTCGACGCGGTCGTAGTACGGCTCGAGGTCCGCGTACCCGATCGGCCAGTCCTCGCCGACCCCGTCCCGCGTCCGTCGCTCGAAGTCTTCCGGCCACAGACGGAGCGCGACACCCCCGAAGTGCAGCGTTCCCCCGCCGACGCCGCGACCGTCGCGGCGGTGCCCCAGCTCGAGCACCTCCTGCCCTTCCAACCAGCGCCGATCGTCCCAGTCGAAGCGACCGAGCATCGTGGGCTCGTCCTGACGCAGGTCCTCCTCCGTCGACAGCCACTCGCCCGCCTCCAAGACCACCACCGACCATCCCGCCTCCGCGAGGTCCTTCGCCAGGACCGATCCGGCCGCACCGCACCCGACGATGCACACGTCGACGCGGCCGTCGTGCCGACGCATCGTGTCGGGACGCGCGGTGAGCTCCAGTGGTTTCAGAACTCCTCCGATCCGGGAGCGTGGCTGGCCCGCCGGGCCACCTCGGCCGGACCGAGCCACACGTGACCCTTCGCGAACGAGGGGCCCGGGAACCCCATCTCGACCATCCCGCGCGGGTCGGACCCGTAGGCGAGCAACAACAAGTCACGAACACGCCGGAACCATTCCGCGGCGTCGAAACGCGGACCGCCGTCGATGCGGCCGGCCTCGATCTCGCCGAGCAGACGATCTTGTTCCTCGCGGG
>DATFGG010000172.1:0-4280 GCA_035249665.1 Actinomycetota bacterium
ACCTCTTCGAGCATCGGCTCCGAGAAGTCCCGGAACGGCGCATCCACGATCGAGAGCGGGACGACCATCCCTCGGTCCATCCACCCTTCGATGACCGCTCGTTCCTCATCGGGGTCAGGCGAGAAGAAGACCGCCCCGATCTCCGCGGCTTCCAGGGACAACGCGTAGGTGATGGCCCGAGCCGCCGCGGCCTGCACGCCAGACACGGGGATGAGGACCACGTGGCGTGTGGGCTCGAGCGGGCGTGACCCTGCGGACCCACGCTCTTCGGGGAGCAGGGGCACGTCCGTCACGACGATGTCTCCCTCGAAGAACAGGGAGACCTTGAGCCAGAAACCCCACCGCCGGCCCAGGTGACGCAGGAGCGACCGACTCGTCAGCTCTTCCGGGAGCACGACCGTTACGAATCCGTGGGTTCCTGCCCGGAGGGAACGCAGACGGGCCCGGAGCGCCTTCGTCGGCCGCTCCGTGCCCGACTGGAGCCGCTGGAGCGAGCCCATCCTCGGCGCGAACCCGGCCCATCGTTCCGCGGCCGACTCGAACGACCCGGGGTCCCCCACGTACAAGGCCACCACCCTCGCGGGTCGGAGCGCGCGGACGTACGCCAGGGCCTTGGCCGTCGCAGGCCCGAGATCGCGGACCAGCAGCACGAAGAGGTTCTCCACACCGCGCCGGGGAGGCTCGGTCTCGACCCGCAGCGCTCGGCCGATCCGCTCGTAGTGCCGATGGACCGTGAGGAAGAACGTGATGATCACCGGCATCGCGGCCAGCACGATCCATGCGCCGTGGGTGAACTTCGTCACGGTGACGATCACGAGCACGACCCCCGTGGCCGTTGCGCCGATCGCGTTCAGCGTCATGCTGCGCTGCCATCCGGGCGCCCGGAGCCTCCACCAGCGACGCACCATGCCCGACTGCGACAGCGTGAACGCCGTGAACACGCCCACCACGTACAGCTGGATCAGGCGGGTGAGCTCCGCGTCGAAGGCATAGATCAAGAGGCACGCGAGGATCGCCAGGATCACGATCCCGTTCGAGAAGACCAACCGGTCGCCTCGGTTCTTGAACTGCGACGGCATGAATCGGTCCCGCGCGAGGATCGCCGACAGGCGCGGGAAGTCCTGGTAGGAGGTGTTCGCGGCGAGGATCAGGATCCCTGCGGTCAGGCCTTGGAGGAGGAAGTAGGGGAGGGTCCTGCCGAAGATGGTCTCGCCGATCTGCGACAGGACGGATCGAGAGACGGCGATCTCCTCGGTCACGCGGATGTGGAGCAGGACCGAGAGGATGGTGATACCGATGAACATCGTCACCGTCATGAACAGCATCATGCTCAGTGTGGAGGCGGCGTTCTTCGATTGCGGGCGACGGAAGGCCTGCACGCCGTCCGCGACCGCCTCGACGCCCGTCAGTGCGGTCGCGCCCGATGAGAACGCACGGAGGATCAGGAACAAGCTGACGGTCGCCGTGGCCTCCAAGGGGAGATGCGCGGTTTCGGCGATAGGGCACCCCGAGAGGCATCGGACGAAGCCGGTGAGGAACATCACGTAGATGAGGGTGACGAACCCGTAGGTCGGGATGGCGAACAGGGTCCCCGCTTCCTTCACACCTCGCAGGTTGGCGAGCGTGAGCAGGATCACGAGCCCGATCGAGAGGGCCACCCGATGCTCAGCCAGCGCCGGCACGGCCGAGGTGATCGCGACGGAACCCGCGACGACCGACACCGCCACCGTGAGGACGTAGTCGATCAACACCGCGGCAGCAGCCACGAGCCCGGGCAGGGTCCCGAGGTTCTCCCTCGCGACGATGTAGGAACCGCCGCCCCTCGGATACGCCCGCACCGTCTGTCGGTAGGAGACGACGACGATCGTGAGCATCGCGGCGATCGCGAGCGCGATGGGGATCCGGGTGGCCAACGCTCCCGTGCCGGCGGTGACTAGGACGAGCATCATCTGCTCGGTCGCGTAGGCGTTCGAGGACAGCGGGTCGGACGCGAAGACCGGCAGGGCGAGGATCCGGGGCAGGAGCTGATGCTCCGCGCTGCGGCTCGCGAGGGCTCGCCCCACGAGTACCCGCTTCAGGGCTGGGGTCGCCATGCCGTCCCCGCCGTCGTGCGGTCCGGATCGGCGCGCTCCTCGAACCGGGCGGCATCCGCCTCCATGCGCTCGAGGAGTCGATCGGTCAGGTCCGCCTCACGAGACGCGTCTTGCCATTCGCGGAAGGCGAGCCAGGACCGTATCGCGGGACCCGCGAGGAGCCCGAGGCCTCCACCGACGAGGAGGCCCACGAGGAACCCGTCCAGTCCGAGTCCTGTCACCGCCAGGAGGGCTGAAGTGTCCATGCCCGCAGTGTCGGCGCATACCCATAGCCGCGAGGTGTGGAAGAGAGCGCTCGACATAAGGGTTGTGTAAGGGTCCGCGAACCCGAGGAAACGCTTGCTACGCTCCGACGAGGGAGATCCGGATGGTCGTGCTCGATCCGAAGCGATGGTCGCGGCCCGCGGGGGTGATCGTTGCTGGGGTCGCGCCCGCTGGAGTGGTCACGCTGGGAGCGCTCCTGCCGGTCGAGGTCTCGACGACGACGGCAGCTCTGTGCTACGTGCTCGCCGTCGTGGTCGCGGCAGCCACCGGCGGTCTGGTATCGGGTCTGGTCGCGTCCGTGTGCTCCTTCTTGGCGTTGAACTTCTTCTACACGCCACCGTTCCACACGTTCGCGGTCGAGCAGCGCGCCGACCTCGTCGCTCTCGCCGTGTTCATCGCCGTGTCCGTGGCCGTCGGGACGATGCTGTCGCGCGTCCTGGAGCAACGCGTTCGCGCCGAGCGTCGCGAACGCGATGCTCGACTCCTCCATCACCTCGGCTCGCGACTGCGTTCGGGCGCACCGACCGCCGATGTGCTTCGGAGCCTCGCCCTGTCGATCACCGAGCACTTCGACCTCGCCCGCTGCGAGATCATCAGCGATCTGGCCGAGGGACCGGTCGTGGTCGAGGGGAGCAACGGTCCCGTGGACGGCGGCCGCCAGGAGACGATCCCCCTCGAGGCGCACGAGCGGAACCTCGGACGGATCCTCGTCGTGACGAACGGCACACGGCCCGCCCTGAGCACCGAGGACCGCGGCGTGATCCACACCCTCGCTTCGCAGATCGCGTTGGCGATCGATGGCATGCGCCTCGGCTCCGAGGCGGAGGCAGCCCGGATCGAGGCGGAGACCAATCGCCTTCGTGCGGCGCTCTTCTCCTCGGTCACGCACGACCTCCGGACGCCGCTGGCGTCGATCACGGCATCCGTGTCGGCTCTCCTCGAACAGCGATCACCGTTGAAGGTCGAGCAGCGCCAGGAACTCCTCGAGACGATCGACCAGGAGGCCGGGCGTCTCAACCGAGTGATCGGCAACCTGATGGATCTGTCGAGGATGCGCGCCGGAGCGATCACACCGTCGAAGGCCCCGACGGCGGTGGACGAGTTGATCGAAGGGGTCGTCGCCCGGACCGGGTTCTTGTTGCGGAGCCACGAGCTCCGCCTGATGTTGCGAGAGAACCTTCCCGAGATCCCGCTCGATCTCGGGCAGATCGATCAGGCGCTGACGAACGTCCTCGAGAACGCGGCGAGGTTCACGCCTCCCGGGCGACCGATCACGGTAGCGGCCGCTCGCTGGCACGACGGCGTGCAGATCCGGATCGCCGACCGCGGCCCGGGCATCCCGCGCGAGGATCGTGAGCGCGTGTTCGAACCGTTCGTCCGCGGCGAGGGGAGCACCGGCACCGGCCTGGGCCTCGCGATCGCCAGGGCCATCGTGGAGGCGCACGGCGGGACGATCCGGCTCACGGACGAGCCGGGCGGGGGCACCGCGGTCGTGATCGAGCTCCCAGGGGTGGTCGGGTGACCGAGGGGCGCGTGCTGATCGTCGACGACGACCCCCAGATCCTCCGGGCGGTCCGAACGAGCTTGCAAGGCCACTCCTACGACGTCCTCACGGCCGGGAACGGGGAGACCGCTCTCGACCTGCTCCCGGACGCGGGCGTGGACCTGGTGGTCCTGGACCTCGGCCTCCCTGGCATCCACGGAAATGAGGTGATCGAGCGGATCCGATCGTGGTCGGACGTTCCGATCATCGTGCTGTCGGTGATGGACGGGCAGCGCGACAAGGTCGAGGCGTTCGAGGCCGGCGCGGACGACTACGTCACCAAACCGTTCGGGATGCCGGAGCTGCTCGCTCGGATGCGGGCCGTCCGCCGGAGGGTCGAAGGAGACACACGCTCATCGATCGTGCGGTTCGGCGAACTC